>JAJYJL010000446.1 GCA_021789565.1 Acidobacteriota bacterium | reverse complement strand
CAAGCCTGGATCCCGTGGGTACTCGCGTTGCCACCGCAGCTTGATGCTCGCGACGAACCAACTGGCCGCCGCGGTCAACGCCATCTCGTGTTCCCAGGCACGGTACTTGCGAGCCTGGAAATCATCCCAGCCCAATTCCGATTTGCCATCCTGAAACGTGCGCTCCGTATAGTACCGCCAGCAACTGCGTCGGATCAAGTCGGGCATCGGGGTGTCCACGGCCCCGTTCAGCAGGGTGTAGGTGACATCGCCGTTGGCCTCGCGCCGCAGGACCAGCCACTCAGCTCGCACGGTGCCCTCTGGCGTGATCGTCCACACGCGCTCGATGGCGAAATCGGCTTCCACATGCCCCCGCTCGGTGGGCCGGACGTGCGGGCGGCGCCACACCGTGCTGGTGCGGCGGCTCACAGCATAGACCGTATGGGGGTGCTGACGGCTCTGGACCTTCCACCGGGTGGGCGGCCGCCCGCGCTTGCGGCGGGGCACCTTCACCACCGGCGGTTGCAAGTACACGAGCGTGTTGGCTGGCACCTGCGCTGCATACTCCAGCCCCTGGGCGTCCCAATGCGCCCGCAGGGCTTGGTTGCGGCCATACAACTCATCGCAGGCGACGAACTCGAAAGGCAACCCGCGGGTCCGTGCCCGGTCAATCATGCGACGGCCGAGCTCCACCTTGGTGGCAAACGTCCGGTCTTCCGGCACACCGACTTCGGCCCGCAGGGGCGCGGCGGTGGGCGTGAACCACGCTTCGGGCAAGAACAATTCGCCGTCCACCAGAGTCCACGTGCCAGTTGCCGGATGGACAAAGGTCAGACAGGTGGCCACTTGACTCAGTTCGATTTTGCCCAGACGGCCATTGTGTTGCCGGCCCGCTCCGGCACTGTGCGTTCCCGCTTTGGCATCGGCACTCTCATCCAGCACCACGCCCCCACCGGTGCGCAGAGTGGGTTCCGCTTGGAGATCGTGCTGAACCTGTTCGAACACCGCCTGCGACGACCAAGGCGATTCACTCATAAAGTGCTGGAGCGCCTGCCCGTCTCGCCCGTTCACGCGCCGGTCGATATTGGCGAAGTTGCGTTGGTCTTCCAGCGTCAGTTGCCCTCGCCAAAACGTGAGGCCACAGGCACTGGTATCACGGGTGCGCGTGCGCATGGAAGGGCGATAGCGCTCCCAAAAGGTGTGCAGTTCGCTGCCCAGTTGCGCCACGGCTTGGGCGGCTAGGCCCCAGCGGTTCGGATCAGACACGGGGGTATTCTGAATAGGGACATCATACTGTGATTAACGTCCCAGTCGGCTCCAGAGCACCCGCCTAATGTGACATTGTCAAATTAATGACCTCCACTCTCTTAAGCATACTTGCAAGGCAATCGAAGAGTACGCAGATCGCAGGGTGGCTCATTGGGATCAGAAGGATCCTAGCTTCGATCTCTCCCTAGATACCATCTCCGCTGCGCTCAATGGTTTGGGGCGCTAGTAACGCGCTACTACCATATGTTGTTTGCAGCGAACCTCGACATAGGTCCGCATTTCGCTTATCCTGTGTTTCGGGTGTTTGAAGTGCCTTGGCTGGTTTCGGTGCCTTCGGGTGGCCCCGATTCCAAGGCCGAGCATTGAGGGAATGTTCGCCTGGGAGCCTGCTTAATCGGGAGACCTGATTCTCCAAATCCTGCAATCTATCACTCCCCAGACCACCGTCGTTCAAGGTAACTCGAAGAGAAAGCGGAGGAAGCCACTATCAGACGAGCTTTCTAATTCTCAAAATGCATCACCGGTGACGATGCCACGACAACGGAAGAGGCGTCGGGTTTGAGCATAGCTATCGCCGCAAGCCACCGTGGGAACCTGCAGATTTCCAGACGTTTCGCTTGGACGGAGGATACTGTGAGCACTCGGTCGGAACTTCTTGTCCATTGGACTGGCAAGAAACAAGTCTTTGGCCTAACAGACGAATCTAGAATCACAGACGCATATGTTGACTTAATCAGACGTTTCTATACAGACGGTCTCCGTTTTTCCTTGCCCCATAAGGACGAGATTGTGCACGGCGCGGGGACAGGTTCAGCGCCGATTCCAAGGACTGGGATGATTTGCTTCACCGAGCTGCGACTTAGCGATGTAGAGAAACACACGGATCAGTACGGCAGACTGGGCATCGGCTTTAGAAGGAATTGGTTGATGGATCACGGAGCGAATCCCGTTTTCTATATTCGAAACGCTGCTGGTGGCGTGGTGAACACAAACCTCGCCAATCAGATCATCCCTCAGGCCGGCAGGATAGAAGGACTCGGCATTGTTCTTAGCTTCCTCAAACTAATGTCCGAGATTCCTGACGGAAATCTTACCTATTACGACGAAATGGAATGGAGAATGGTGCCATGGAAACTCTTCAGTGGCAACCCCCCAAGGGAGGTGCCTTCACCAGACTGGCTCCGATGGGACGGTGACACGGCATATTTCATGTTCTCGCCCGGCGATGTCGCAATCATTATC
Source organism: Acidobacteriota bacterium (assembly GCA_021789565.1). The sequence continues at coordinate 4,314 of JAJYJL010000446.1, read as the reverse complement.
GCCCCGGATGAGAAAACTCGGAAGGCCATCCTCGGTGATTCACAAATTAAGCGACATTTCGCATCGCATTTGCCGATGATGGTTGATGCCGACAATTGTGACCAGTTCTAGAATACCCATTTACCCATCGTGAAAGCCGCCTTCAAGGAGGCCTGATCATGACGGAAGAATCGTCGTTACACAAACAAGTCCTGAATCGGCTGAATCGGCTTGATATTCCCGGATATGAACTGCTAATCGAGCGCCGGAAGGGCAGGCTTGATCTCCCTAATCCGAGATTCCAATCAGGCCAGAAGGAGCCTGAGCAGAAGAAGCGGACTCTCTGCTACACAGATGCAATTCTCCACACCCAGGGCAAACCACGGCTACTCTTGGAGCTTGTACACAACAATCCCACAAGACCGAATGGCATAACAGGCTTAACGGTGAATATCGACCGCATCGCGGCGATCCATCAGAACATTGACTTGCTATACGTTGTCCTCGCGGACGAAATGACGGCATTCTTCTGTAGGCAGCACGGACGCGGCCACTATTTCGGTCCGAAGTATGACGCGTGCCTGCAAAGATGTCTGGAAGCGGGGCCTGAACTTGAAGGGTACAGCGAATTGATCCACGAAGGCGTCGCAGCGAATTTCAAAAAGGTATTGGTCGACTACCCAATTACTGATTACCTGCGCAATATGCCCGCGCCATCGGTCCTGTTCCTGAATGCGCACCGAGCTGAGACCGATTGGGATACTTATGAACCTCACGCCTTGCGTCGCATCAGAGATGAGATCGACCATATTATCTCCTCGCCACAACGACGCCAGACACGGCTAGCCGGGGTTAGTGAGATTATGCCGAATTATCCAGAACAACTAACGCAAGTTGGCAATTGACCCGTTGGAGGACAGATCCAAGCGGGGTACCTGCGTGAGCATCCCGGGCGAACTTTCGGCGCGGTCTCCGGGAACTCGCACGCTGGCGCCATCAACCCAATCTGCTGTCCGGCTATGTTCACTAACCGGCCTCCTTGAGAGGCAACTTTGAAATCGACTGGAGGTTGTCCAATGACCGCAATACCGGAAGAGATAGTTGCACGTTTCATCCACACGAGCTTGGACCTAGAGTGGACAATAATTACCGCTTTGCAAGGGGAAGAGGACTCTGCGAGCCCGCAACTACGTTCTTGGGTGAATGCCATCGGAGATACAAACCGTGCCGCGGTCATTCTCTCCTCCGAAATTGCACGAAGACGCCTTGAGGCAGTCTCCCATCAGGACAGCATTGTCCCAGCGCTGCCGTATTCTCATCCTGACCTGGCAGGCGTGGCTGTCGATGAGGAAATGATGGTAAGGGCACGTGATTTCGACACTACAAACCAGGCATTTGAACGTGGGCAAACGGCGTTCCACATAATGCCATCTCTTCCCGCATCCAATTCCATGTACTGGGCAAATCGAGTCCTGATTGAGCTGTACACGACGCACGATGTTCGAGTCCGACTTGATCCGTTCATGCTCACAGAGCGTGAGCAGGTTGGAGTTCCGTTGTACAAGATGTGGGTGTATGGAAAGCCACTTGATTGGAATGAGCTTGAGGAGCTGAACGAGGATAGACACGCGAAGTGGAGGCCAGAGTATGCCTCACACGAGGGGAGCAATTTCACGGATCTTGTCTGGAGTCCGCGCCCGGACGGCATCCATTTCAGGTGTGAAGAGGTGCCACGGGCTGAAGCCGTGAGCGAACGCGGCGGTCGCTACCTGCACGCGATCTACAATCCGGCTCTAAAGGCATTTACCCATACGGATGGTGCAATCCGCATCTATTCTCCCGCTGAACTTGAAGGTAGATCGTCGACGCATGTCCGCAAAGCAGGGAAAGTGGGCAAGCGGGTTAAGATTTTCAAGGTCATTGGCAACATCGAGCGGGAAGTCTGGTGCAATCTCGCTGGGTCATTCTTCGTGTGGAATGACGATGTCCAAGCCTATTTTCGCAAGCAATAGTATGCGTTCGCAGATTGGCCCGTTCAAATACGCATTCGCGTTCGTTCTCAACTATAGCTATCGAGTGCAGCTCGCGGAGTAACCTCGGCGTTGTCCAAGAGCAGCACTCCGCCGAAAGCCGACAATGTCGCTTCGCACGTTTGTCAGTGCCTTCAGGCAAGATTTGGTGAAATGAGCCGACCGTGCCGCTCGGAACAAGAAAAGGCGACCCCTCATGGGTCGCCTTTCTTCTTTCCAATGACCTCAATATGTGTGTCCAGATCGGGCTGTCAAATCTTGCCTGTTGCGCCATCCATTGGCCTCAAGCCCGCGATCATGATGAAGGAGCTACGGAATATGTGCGCGGCTCGATAAGTTCGAAGTCGTCCCTTTTGGAAGTCGTTGTCAATAGGTTGAAGCATTACGTGCTGCGACCCTCGGCATTCGGCTTCCTGAGCACTATGGAGTGTGGCGGCATTGGTGAACGGGGGTATAATGAGTACATCTGATTTCGAGCGCAGGCGTGGAGCTGACCTACAACTCTGTGTCTCGCTGAGGAGATCCGCCCGTGCCGAGTGTTCTTCTGCAGACCAAGCTGCGCCACCCTTCCTTACCGCCGAAGCGGGTCCGCCGCCCGCAGCTCATCGCGCGGTTGGCCGAGGGATTCGAGTCCGGGCGACAGATTACTCTAGTCTCGGGGCCCGCGGGATTCGGAAAAACCACGTGCGTCACTGAATGGCTTCAAGGGTTGAACCAACCGGTTTCCTGGCTTTCCCTCGATCCTTCCGACAATGACCCGGCACGTTTCTTTTCCTACTTCATTGCAGCGCTCCAAAAGGCTGATCAGAATGTCGGAAAGGAAATTGGGCTGGCTCTAAACTCCGTTCAGCTTCCTCCTGTCGAGACCATCAGTGCTGGTTTGGTGAATGACCTCCTTCAAGTCGCCAGTCCGTTCCTCCTTGTCCTGGACGATCTCCACGTCATTCAGAATTCTACCGTCCTCGATGTTCTCGAAAAGCTTGCGACCAACCCACCTCCTTGTCTCTTTCTCGTTCTTCTCACGCGAGAAGATCCATCGCTCCCGCTCGCCCGGCTCCGGGCCAACAACCAAGTCACGGAAATCCGGGCAGCGGACCTGCGGTTTACGCTCGATGAAGCCAACGCCTTCTTGAACGAAGTGATGGACCTTGCTCTGTCACGTGAGGAGACGGCATCCCTCTCAGACCGTACGGAAGGCTGGGTCGTCGGTCTGCAACTTGCCGCGCTCTCGCTCAAGAATCGCGAGAACCGGGGCGAGTTCATCGCTAGACTCTCCGGTAGTCAGCACTTTATCCTCAGTTATCTCACTGAGGAGGTACTGCGCCGACAACAGCCGGATATTCAAGATTATATTCTCTGCACCTCCGTCCTGGACAGACTGAGTGGTCCGCTCTGCAATGCGGTGGCGGAGCGCGCGGATAGCGCAGCCATTCTAGCACACCTCTATTCCTCCAATGTGTTTGTTATTCCGCTCGATGAAGAACATACCTGGTACCGCTATCATCATCTCTTCGCCGACTTGCTCCGTGGCCAGCTCAATCGCACGGAGCCGGCCCGCGTGCCCGAACTGCACCGCCGTGCCTCGGAGTGGTATGAGCAACAGGGTATGGCCGCCGAGGCTGTGGAGCACGCGTTCGCTGCTCTCGATTATGCGCGGGCGGTGCCCCTCCTGGAACAACATGCCCGGCCGATGTTGATGCAAGGGTATGCACAGACGGTCGAGGACTGGCTGCACCGGCTCCCGGCAGAATGGCGCGTCGCTGGCCCGCGTGCCAACCTGGCACTGGCAGGGTCGCTGATTCTGCGCGGGCTAACCAGTCCGGCGAAAGCCTATCTCCACGATGCTGAGGCGGCGGCTGAGGAATGCACTCGCTCCGGCGCGCTCGATGAGGCGAACGCAATTATGGCCGAAGCCCTCGCCCTTCGCGCCTTTGTCGTTTCCCTGGAGGGGGAAACCGAGAGGGCGTGCGAACTGGCCCGCACGGCGGTGGACCGAGCGCAGAAGCAGGATGTCTACCTCCAGGGCATGACGCGTTTCGCACTCGCGGCGACGAACCATCAGGCTGGCCATGGGGTCAAGGCGCTCGAGATCTACCGGGATGCGCTCCCCTTGTGCCAGGCGGCGGGCTTTACCGCAGGCGCGATGCTCATTGTCGGAAGTTTGACCCTGCTCTATCAGTTGACGGGACAACTTCATGCGGCCGCCGATCTTTCCAGACACGTCATCGCCCAAACCGAAGACCCGCCGGGGGCTGCTTCTCCTGCCCTCGCGACCGTCTATAGCACACTGGCCAGCATTGAATAT
>JAJYJL010000445.1 GCA_021789565.1 Acidobacteriota bacterium | reverse complement strand
GTCGAGAGTGGCTTCAATGCGCCCCTTCAGCTCGTCAGTCAATTTGCCCTGCTCGGCGATCGAGGCCAGAATCGTTTCGCGCCGCGCCACGAATTCCCGGAAGTAGGCCAGCTTCTCTTCGATGCCCCGCACTTTGAGCTCATCCAGATTGCCGGTGGCCTCTTTCCGGTAGCGTGCGATGAAGGGGACAGTCCCGCCCTCATCCAGCAATTCAATCACGGACACCAGGCCGCGCAGGGGGACGTCAAGCTCCTGCGCAATGTGCAGCAATAGTTCGGTTGAAAGTTCTTTTCGATCTGTCATGGTGAATTTAAAGGTTTCCTGTTTCTGCGGAGTGTTTGGCGCAACTCCGGCGCGCGGTTATCAGCCAACCCTCAAGGATAAACCATAACCCGCCTGGCCGCCTAAGCCGGCAGGCTGTTTTCAGCGCGTGATTCCTGTGAGCGTGTTTTGAACTTTCAGAATTTCTCTCAAGCGGCTGCCCGCTTGTTTGAATTCCGGATTACTGACCGGCTTTCAGCACGCAGGCTTTGCCTGATTTCAAGGTTAATTCAGCATCGGCAAAACCCTCATGTTGCGTCACCCTTACCAGCGCGCCATCCAGATGGTTCTTGATGGAAGCATAGTCGCCGCGAAATCTCACGATGACTTGCTCGTCCGGACCCCAATTGGTGATGACAGCAACCGGGCCCGAAGGATGATGCAGGGCCCGAAAGCCCACTTGGCCCGACCCCTTTGTGAGCTGGACAAGAGATTGCGACTCAGCCTTGACAGATGGCGCGGTGATCCATTTTCCCACCTCGGGATTTCCACGTTGAAAATACGCCAGGGTCAGAGCTGAAGCATAATAGACGGCCTGGCCTTTTCCGAAGGCATGCTCAGTGGCAAAGGGTTTCCCTCGGCGATCTTTGACGGCCACCTGCGCGCCCCGCAATTTCAGCGGGATTTTCCAGAGCTCGCCGCCTTGCTCGTTGTCATCGGTTACGGAATAGGGCTCTTCCACAGGATCGACATCTGCAACGTATGATTCCCACCCAAAAACTTCCGCAAGACCTCCCGGCAGGCTGGGACGGATGACGCCATATTCATTCTTCCAACCCAGAAGACCGTCGGCCCAGAGCGTGCCACCTTTGCTGACGAATTCCTTCAATGCTGAGACAGCATCGTCATCGATAGCGTAACAGTAGGGGAGATAGAGGATCTCATACCGGCTGGCCCCACCGGACTTGAGTTCGTCGATATCGATGAAAGTAACGGGAATGTGCCGGCGGCGGAGGGCTTCATAGCAGCCCGTCAGTGAGCGTACAGCTTCCTGAGTCCGTTGTTGTGTCTGTCCATCGAGTTCGAGCAGCAGCAATGTTTCGCGGTTGTACAGGATGGCGGTCTTCGGCCGTTGAGGTTCCGCTTCAACAATGAAGGGAATGCTTGCTGTGGTGTCGAGAACACTCTTCGCTGCAGCCGCCCGCCTGGAAGGGACGGCATCCAGGCTTGCCATTTGCCACTCGCCGGCTTCCCGCCCCAGCACCCGGGGGTTCCAGAGCCAGAACACCACTCCTTTGCATCCTGCCCCAAACGCATCCCACAACCACAGGGTCAATTCATCCGATGAGGGGTTCATGGGCCGGCGGCCTGTGTAAATGGTCGGCCCTCCCTGGAGTTCTGTAACCCACCAGGGCTTTTTGCCCGCGGCGCTGGCTAGCAGGTCGATGTTATATGCAAACGCCAGACCAAATTCTTTGCGCTTGAACTCCTCGAAAAGCCAGGCTGGGTGAATCGAGGCGCCAAGAAAATCCACAACCTGTCCTTCCTTCCATCGATTGCCGCCGGTGGGATTGATGTGCGTGGGATGGATCGAATCAAACTTCCGGATCTGGCCTTTGATCCACTCGAGGATTTCAACCAGGTTGGCATCGTTGAACTCATGCCAGTCGACAAACGATGGGTAGTCCACCCAGTAGGAATTCCACTGATCGGCCGTTATCTGGACGCCGGAAAAATTCTGCAGCGGCCGAAACCATTGCTGGTTCAACTTGTCCACCGTTCCGTATTTCAATTCCAGCCACTTGCCAAATGCGTCCATGGCGGGCCGGTCGTAGAAATAGACAGGGTGCGGCTCGTTCATCAACAGCCAGGCCCCATGGGCCGGATGAATCCGGTATCGCTTCACAACCTTTTCCAGATAGATTGCAGAATGTTCTCGAAGTTTGGGATCATTCAGGTTGGCATAGTGGTGGTAAAAGGGCGTCAGGTCCATCCAGCCCGGCGGATCTTCTGAACACAAAGTGGCGGCTATTTTGATTCCCGAATCGCGGGCCGCGTCGTAAATCCAGTCGTACCGTTCAAAATTCCAAACCCCGGGAGTGCGCTCGATGTCATCCCATATGACGAAGATCCTGGCCACCGTAAAACCATGGGATTGCATCAGCCGGAAATGCTTCCGAACACTCTCTTCAGTCGCGGTCTTGTTGAGGAAGAATTCTGCGCCCAGTCGAATCCTTCCCACGAGTTCGTGAAGATTTGATGAGATCGATGCATCATCGCCAACCGGGTTTGCCGTTTCTGCGCCGGACCCTGTCCCCGCTAACCCAATGCTCACACCTGCCAGGCTGGCTTTCAGAAATGTTCTCCGCGAAGTTGCCACTGTTCCCCCTTATTGCACTTTCCACATAGGATTTCCCGCCAGTTGCCGGCATTTTCAGCAGACCGGCACAAGCAGAGGATACACAGTTTGTTGTCTGGATGGTACCTGGAAACGGAATCTTACTCCCGACTCGCCCATTTTTCAGAGTGTGCAACAAGGAAAAGTGCGAGTTGAAGGCAGGGGGCGGCGTTGGCCGCAGCCGAAAGGATAAGTGAAGGATGATCTCATCTTACGGCACCAGCAGTTTGTTGAAAAGCTCACTTTCTTTGCATCGGTGCGACGATTTGGCGCATCGATTGTTTTCAATCTCAAAGCGAAGGAACAACGATGCGCGGAACGGATCAGAAGCAATATCCGATGTTCAGCCACATTCCGCCGGAAAAGCGGGCGCTGTCGGACCACGCCTTGCGGCCGGTGCGGGATCTGGTGGACGCGGTGTTGAAGGGAATGTCGCCCCGCTTTGTCCGAGTATACGCCCGCGTGGAGCGTCCGCCGTTTGCGCCGGTGGCCCATGCTTTCTCTGCCTTCAGCGGACAGACCGGGTGATGACTCAAATGGATATTGAATTTGTCCACGGATTGTATGGGGAAATCGCTTGACTGCTTCTGGTTGTGTAGATATGATGGAAAGGTTATTAAAGAATTATAATGATCATAAGGTACATTTCGGGACACTTTTTACTTGATTTTACCACTGGCTTATAGAAGTTTGCTGATGTTCCTAGTTCGGGAGGGGTACATCCTTTCGATTGGAGGTACCTCATGAAGTTGGGGGTGGTGAGTCCGCTGGTTCTATTTCGTAATTCACTTTGCGCGTATCTTAACGCGGCAGGGACCTTTACTAGTATTGTGGAATTTGGCAGCGTTTCGGATCTCCTTGACAGAAGCGATAAGTCAAGTTTGCCCGTTCTCATCCTTCATGCCTCCGGCCTTGAGGCTGGAATTGAATCACTGAACCGGTTGCGCCAGTTATTCCCTGAAACACGAATCCTGCTTTTGACCGAAAGTCCTGACGACGAGTTTGGCGCCCAAGCTCTGGAGTCAGGGGCTGCGGGATACTTGTCGATGACGGAGAGCCCTCAGGTTCTGATAAAAGCAGTTGGGACGGTAGCGAAAGGCGAACGCTGGTTTCCTTCCCGGGTGACAAATGCCGTTTTGGACAGACTGATTGCTGGACGGAGAGCTAAACCAATGATGACCAGCAACCTTACCCCCAGGGAATGGGAAGTGCTGACCCTGATCGCCCAGGGACGTTCTGACAAAGAAGTGGCCAGCGCCCTTTTTATCAGTACGGAGACGGCAAAGTCACACGTGAAATCGATCTACAAGAAACTTCAGGTCAGCACAAGGCGGGCAGCCGCTGTGCTCTATTTTAAACACGTTCGTGGCGAGGCTGCTCCATCGAATACATCGTACAAAGAGATCGTTGCTTTCGGCGGAGTCTAGCCTGCAAACCATCCTGCTTCTTGAATTGCGCGGTCATCGGTTGGGACGGCGCCCACGGAGCCTGCGGTAGACCGGAGGAATGACTTGCTCGAGTGTCCCCTGTTTGTCCTCCTTCTTCCCCACAGGAACAGTTGGTGCCGGCAGTGATTTCCACCAATGCCCCCTCAATTGTCTGCGAAGGACAAAATCGAAGCGCCTGGAGAACCGCAGAAGGCCCGAATTGCAGCAAACGACGGTCTCTATCCGTGTCTCACCTTTGTTTCGCCCTGCTGCGCCCACGTTTATTTGTCAATGCGACGTGGGACGGGAAACGCAAATCAGGATCAGGTTTGCGGAAGCCTGAGTTTCGGGTTAACCCTTTATGGGGGCCCCTCCCCCTAAATTCACCCTTCAACGGGATTGCGGTGCCAGCGGTAAGCGATGTTAGAGTCAATGGGCAGGTTTGGAGGGGGCGTAGTATGCGAACGATCTATTCTGACAACGTGATATCTGCGTCGATGTCCGATGAGCGCCGACAACGTGAACGTTATACGATTGATTGCCCCATCAAAGTCCTAACTCCGGGGCGCGGGAAAAAAAAGATGATCGGTCGCGGCTGGCTCTACGATATCAGCGAGAACGGAGCTCGATTCCTTCTTGACCAACCTATTGAAGTGGGTCGCCGCATCTCGCTCGAGGTAGCTTTTCAGAACCCGGACGGCGAAGTAACAGCCATCCGATTTCCAGGGACAGTGAAACGCGTCAACGCAGGCGCTTCGCACGAAGTCGCCATGTCTTTTTCGAAAGGCGGGTCCTTCGTTCGTCAAAAAAGTTCGCGAGGCAGGAACAAAGACTCGCGCTGGAGCCGATTGACGAAGGGCAGCACCTGGATTAATTGATTTAGCGAAGCTGGGAATCTTTCCATCTCGCACAAAGTAAGGAGCAAAGACTTAGGATGAAATGGGCTTTGTGACTTACCAAGCGGAGCTATGGACAAAACACTGGAAAGAGCTGATTCCCTGAAACCTTCGGAAGCCTGGTTTGCTCTATACGTTCGCCACCGGCACGAAAAGGCGGTTGCGCAGGTTATTTCAGGGAAGGGGCTGGAAGTCTTCCTGCCGGTCTACAAGACAGCGCATCGCTGGAAAGACAGGATGAAGGACCTGATTTTGCCACTCTTTCCGAACTATGTTTTTACTCTGGCGACTCCTGGTCAGCGTAATCTCGTCCTTTCAACCCCCGGTATCTATGATTTTGTCCGACTGGGCGGCGTTCCGGCGCCCATCCCGGTTGGGGAAATCGAGGCAGTGCGTCAGGCTGTTTCAAACGGGTTGAATGCCGAACCTCACCCATTCTTGAAGTCAGGAGACCGGGTGCGGGTGAAGTCGGGCCCACTTGGAGGGCTGGAAGGGGTCCTGGTCCGCAAAAAGAATTTCTACCGGTTAGTTCTTTCTGTTGAATTGCTGGTGAAATCGATTTCTGTAGAAGTGGACGTTGCGGATGTCGAACGAGTGGACAACGATTATTCTTCTATGCCAACCAGTGGTTTCCTGCCATCCGCTGCGATCTGTAATTATCGATGAGATCACGTCAATATATTCCGGGTGCCATCGATCTGCATCCCCGCCGTATCCTCCATTTTATGGGGCTTCTGCCTTTAATCCTCATGGCTGTTTGTTTCCCGCGGGCAGCACCCGGTCAAACGAACATAGCCTCGAAAGGGCCGAGCGTCCTCGACACCCCAGGTGGCCAGTCAGGGGCAGGCCGTTCCCTGGAGAATCTGGAATATATCGTCGCGCCGGATGATCTGCTGGACATCTATGTGGTCGACGTTCCCGAACTCAGCCGTGAATACCGTGTCAGCCCTGATGGAACGATTACACTTCCTTTGCTCTCCGAGCCCGTTACAGCGGCAGGACTGAGTCCCAATCAGCTTTCATCTGTCATCGCTGCCAGGCTTCGCAGTGCGGGCATGGTCATGCATGCCGCGGTCACCGTTAATGTCAAGTCCTCGCGCGGGCATTCGGTTGCCATCACGGGCTCTGTTCGAAACCCCCAGGTATTCCCGATCTTTGGGGAAACCAACCTGCTCAACGTGCTTTCTCAGGCCGGGGGCCTTGCTGATGACGCCTCGGACACGGCAGTGGTCACACGAGGCGAAACTGCCATGAGAGCTCTGGGGCTTCAGGAGAGTTCAAATGGAACCACCGACACCGCACCCCCAACTACCATTAAAGTCAATCTGAAAAAACTCTTCGAGAACGCTGACTCCAGCTCCAACATCGCGATCTATCCCGGCGACACGGTTACCGTTCAACGCGCGGGCATTGTCTATGTTGTCGGGGCTGTTCAACGCGCCGGAGGTTATACGCTGGCGAGAAGCTGGGAGAATATGACCGTTCTCAAAGCAGTTGCCCTGGCAGGCAATGTCACCTCCACTGCGAAGCAGAAAAAGGCGGTCATCATTCGGAAGGACTCCGCAGCCCCCGGAGGGCACAAAGATATTCCCGTTAATCTCAAACAGATTCTTGCTGGAAAGGCCCCTGATCAGTCTCTGGAAGCCAACGACATCCTCTTTGTTCCCGACAGTACGGGCAAGATGGTCTTGCAGCGCGGTCTCCAAGCTGTCATTGGTGCGGGAGTGACTACGGTCATATATCGCGCTCCCCTCTGATCTGCAGGAACAGTAACTCCAAAAAATGCCTGAATACTACAAAGATCCGATCTTGCCCCAATCATCCGTGCCGGAACGAAG
>JAJYJL010000444.1 GCA_021789565.1 Acidobacteriota bacterium | reverse complement strand
CCAGAGAATTTGCGGTACTAGATTAGCAGGCGCGACTGGCGTGCCCACATCGATGAACAGCCCAGGAACCAATGGCATTGGTCAGGTTCCCCGGAAAGGCGAGTCGGATGTGTGATTGCGCTGCGATGCATAGCTTTCAAATGGCTGAGCCAGGCTCGCCATCGCCAGCAACTTTTCGAGGATAGGTTCGTTGTCTGGGACACTGAGAATAAGTGAAGCACGTGTTCCCAGAGCGTTAAGAGAGTTGCCGAGGAACAGGACCTCGTCGTCGATTACTAAAAATCGGTCATGAAGTGGCGGTCGTCTTCCATTCAAAACCAGCACCGAGACCCTTCTCATGCCCCGTTGGCTGAGCGTCGCAAGCGATCGGCTGAAGCTCGCTAGCCTTCCGGACTCCGTTGCAAAACTGGAAGTGTCTTCCGTGTGATCCTGTCCGTCGGTCTGTGCTCCCTCTATGTCGCCATTATCCCCGCTCTCGAATGCGAGCCGTGACGTTAGGATGGTGAAGTCAATCGCGGTGCGTGGAACCGCATGGAGGAACTGAGGGATTTGGAGCGCGCCAAAGTATGGATCGGCGACCATAACCGACGTTCTGGCCCTCGAGATCTGTTCTCGCAGAAATAAGATAGCCCGGTCCCGTTGACCATCGTCAAACCAGGTCTGCCTATGCCGTTTGGCCTCTGCTCTCTTAACACGGCGTTGCTCTGCCTCGATTATTCGCACGCCTACGCCGCGTCTTTCCTCGCCGACGTTGATCGGAATGTCGTGCGCGATTTCGGTGACCTCATAATTGTCGACTGGGCTACGAGGAGATTCTGTTTGAGGGGCTTGGACTCTTACCCTACGGCCAGTGACGCCGAGTGAGACACTCACCGCACGAATGAATGCAACCGGCTGCTGGTACGCAAGGACTCCTTGCTCAGGATGTGAGATTGCATAACCGGCTTGATCAAATGGTAGGCAGCTTTCGACAGTAACAAGCCCGTTAGGCTGTACATCAACCGGTTCAAAGCGCGACAGTAGACTGGAACGACGCTCTAGAACCGTCAGTTTCAGATCGCTCAAATTTTGACCTGTGCGAGGTACCAGCCGAAGAACCAGTCGTTCCGGCCGATCGGAGTTTTGAGGTGGAACCAGAAGCTGCTGAACATGGCGTATCACAGGGTCAGGCACTACGAGAGCGAGCCCACCGAGATATTCGGTATAGTCGGAGAGATCGAGATGAAGCCGACGCTTCAAAAAATCGATGGCCGACGCGTCACTCAGAACAGCATCGAAGCCTGAATCATCCCCAAAACGTCGGTGAATGCGCGGTGATCCAGCGCCAAGGAACGGCGCCGGATCACCAGGGCCACCGGCACTCGAGAAGAGATCCGTACCGAGCGGAACACCAAGAGAAGGCCACTGCGGATCATCCTCGAAGGATGTAGGCGAAAGTGGCATGCCATCTTCCCCATCCACAACTTCTCTTCTGTCGGACGGAATTGGAGTGTTTATGCCATTCGGTCCTACACTACGGTACCAGTTGACATCATCTTGCGCAGTTAACACTGTGCGCTTGAAGAAGACCGTCCCGCTTCTCCCATTTCTAATTCTGTGGGGGTCAGGCTTAACGCTGCCGCGTGGCCGTGGCCGATCCTTTGTTAGGAGCGAAATTGAGCAAAAGAGAAGCCTGCACTGGGACGTGGTCGCTGGGAGATAAGTCGCAAGACGTACGACGGCCCAATTGAATGCGTTAGCAAATGCACCTTCCTGTACCGTTGTCACCGCGACCCCACCAAGCAGCTTTCCTTACACCCTACTAAATCGCGGTTCTGGCTATGTTGTGGGTAACGCATATTCATGGTCTGAATCGCCACCAATTCTCAAGACATTTTCGATGGGTTCTTAATTTCCCTCAGGGATCGCTAGTTCTGCTCACCACTAGGCTGCCACCGAGCAACTTGGCAACTTGGGTGCCAGTGTTCGGCAAAGCCACCACTTTCGATTGATTGGCCTCAACGGGCGACACCTGGATCTCTCGGACACCACTCAACGGCCCTGTCTGGATGCCCATGCCCATATTCATGATCACGCATCCGCCGCTAGAACCAAAGCCGGTAGAGGACACATTTCCGTGGGATGTCCGGTCAATGGCATAGGCTGCTAGCCGGCACTCCGCCTTGGCGGAGCGTGGGGCAATGATATAGACGCTATCTGCAGCCATCGGGTTCATAGATGTTTGCGTGGGTTGCTGGGCGCACCCGGACAGCAACATGACAGTTAGGCAAAAGCCGAAGATTTCACGCGGTTTCAAGTGCAACCTCTCAAGTTACCAAAGATTCAGAATCGATCAGCAATTCCCTTGCGTCCAAATGTTTTTTCTCTGAATAACAATGGTTAATCCAACGCGTCCGCAGACATAGGGGTTACCGAGGGTGCCGTCTGCAGCACCAACAGTGCATGCGTGTAGGTCGCTTTCAGGGACATTTTTGAATAGACCGACCAACGCGCACGTAACAATGCTTTTGCCTACACCGCCCTTGTCTCCGTCTACGATGAGAATGTGGTAGCTCTGTGCCATCAAAGTATCCTACACTTTTGTTCCCGGTCATGGGAGTCAGGGCCCAATCAGTCTGCTTTGTATTGGAGAGCAGACCCTTCACACGTAGGACTCGATGACCGATTGTGGCCGGAAGCGCCAGTACGGGAAGTGTGCCAAATTGCAGACGTTGGAACACGTATCGGTAAGCCAAGGGCAGTTTTCCGGAAGGCAAGCCGAACGCGTACAATCGGCCAGAAGCGGTCCGACGGCAGGCAGACCGTGAGCGGTCATTGGACAAGCAACCACGCGGTAGACTACCCGCGGCACCTTTGGACTTGAAGAACTACTGGCCGACGACTGCTGGCGTCGGTTCTGGCATCGCGCCTTGTGCGCCCGGAACCGCTGCAAACTGAGCAAATATCTCGACCACGTCATCGAAGATGTTCGAACCATGCGCGGCCACCGCCGCCATATACTTCAGCTTGAACTTCACGAGATCAAGGCCGGCAACTGCCGAGAACTGCGCCAGAACTTGCTTTCCAGGAATCAGGATCTTCCACCTGTCCGAAGAATCCGCTAGGGCCAGTTTTAGTTCCTCGAATACGCCGCGCACGGCCACCTCGATATCACCTGCGTTCAACGCGTCGCTCGCGCGACCTAGTTCCACTTGTGAGCGTGCAACCATCAACCGGACGAGTTCATCTACCGACTTGTCATGGGCGCCCTTTGGCATCAGGCTCACATTGCCCACCTGCTGCCTCACGCGGGACGAGACTATCAACGCTGTAGCATAGCTCAGACTACTCGCGGCAAGGTCCCGGAGCTTTCGATCAATCTCCGCTTGATTGCGTAACCAGCTGTCCTCAGGCGCCATGTCAGCAAACATCTTTGAGATGATGTCTGCTTCCAGAAAGTAATTCTCTAGGTGGTACCTTCCCAAAAAGCGAAGGCGGCCTCCCGCCTTCTCTAAGCGACCGATGTCTTGCATGTCTGCCGAATCTCTATCGCAGAGCATGAAGAAATCGACTCCCCAAAGGGTCTTATCTAACACGTTATCTACGACTTGGCTGAACGAGCGAATCAGGTCTTTTCCCCCGGTGGGCACCAGCACAAGACCTGGAAACCGATTGCGAAGCAGGAATCCATAGGTCTGCTTGTCGAGACTTGACGAGACGCCTTCTATGAGCACCAAGCGTCTTCCAAGCGCTACGATGCCAATCGATTGACCAAGCAGTCTTAGTGCTTGATTGGTCGAGTCATCCTCCTTCATACGAATCGCCTGATTCAACCATTGACCCGCGGCGTCCTTCCTCGGCGGCGCGAGGAAGATAACAGTCTGATTCAACGATGCTGTGATGATGTCTGGGGAATGCGTACAGAAGATAAACTGATTGTTCTTTCCCGAAGACTGTAATGCCTGTAGGAGCTTGTAACTGAGTTCCGGATGAAGATGCAATTCAGGCTCATCGAAGAATATCACACAGTCGGATGAAGTCCGCAGAATGAAATCGAACACAATATTGACGACTTCTCGCTCGCCGGAACTCAGCGAACTAAGTGGATGCTGCTGCCCCTCGTACTCATATGCTAGTCGCTGTTGTCTCGGATCTGGATCGAGGAGTCTCTTCGGAGCAACCAATAGCTCGAACGCGTCTTTAAAGGATTGAAGCGGATCGCCGAAGTCCAAGGGCATTGTCGTACTGCCTTCCTTTTGCATGGCGATAGCACGACGAGCGATCTCTTTCTCGTGACTTTGTACCTTGCGAAATAAAGAGTGCAGAGTATCTTGGAAACGTGCTTTGAGGCCGCCAAACGTCTGATTCCAATTGACATTCTCAAGCCATGGGTCATTGATGTCCCAAGTGAACGGGTATGCCTGCACCTGTTGAATTGAGCGATCGCTCTCAAAATGAATGACACTGCTGTTCCAACTTCGACGACTTCTGTTCCTCTGGAGAGTGTGCGCCAGCAACTGCGCATCAGCTGGTACTGAAGTGTCGATCACCTTCTTTCCCCATTTGGTCTGCTCGTCCGCATTCGTCGCTTCCAAGCGAAGCTGTACTAGGGGGGTACCCGCCGGGTTCTGAAACTTCTGAAGTAGCGCATCAATTAAGCGACTCTTGCCGACTCCGTTTGGGCCTGCGATGACCACTACGTCATCAAGACGATCGCAATCGAAGCGGTGGACTGGAAGGACCTCTTGCGCCTGAATTGAGACCACACGCATGCTTTCTCCTCAGATACGAGCGATTGGGGTGGATTGTACACGTTTATCATTTGCGGGATCACCGGGAACTCTATCGTCGCGGCGTCGACCGGATGACAGCATTGTTGTCCCAACACAGGCCGCTTAGGGTCGATTGTTCGCGCTCGTCGAATCGGACAGCCGCCGCTCAGCGCAATATGGTGCTGAGCGTCCAGAAACCGCCGCATTGCGGACCCAAGTCGTCGGGAATCTGAGGGGCTGGAATGGCCGAGGAGCACGCCTAGCCTATTTGGCCGATTTCACGATGAGAGCGGCCGGACAAACGCATCCGCGTTGAACGTGCCAAATCCGAGCCAGTCCGGCTGTTGACGCCGCTATTGGTGCGGCCGAGGTGTCGTTGGGTCTGTTCAAGAGACGCCGGCGGCACTACATAACAAAAGTCCGCCACTCGACAAGAGGCCAGAGAATCGCGTCAGGAATGTCGAAGAAGGGCGCGTCCGGAACTTCCTTCGGTCGTCCGTCTAGTCCTTCACCTTGGACGCGGACTAATTCTTATCATACGCACTCCGTAGATCATTAATTTCTATTTATAACTGACCGGAGGCGCTGGGCCTTGCCGGGTAGATTGGGACCGGCAGACAAATGTATGCAATCTGTAAGCTCGTGCGATATATAGTGCCCATAAGCATTCGGTGGCGTGCCAGTGCGGTCATTGCGAGAACTTTTTAGTGACGTGCACAAGGAATGCCTGTTGAATTGCGCGGGTTAAGGATCCAGATGCATCGTCGGAAACGCTTTGAATAGATTAATGACCCGATCAGGCCGGATGGGTCAGTGCCCGATGCAAAATAATGGAGTTATAGGGTCATTCCGGCGTGCAAATCAACAGCTTGACCACGAAGAGCGCGAAGGTGGTAAACCGATTGCGGCATGTCGCACACATGGCGCAGAACACCTTGTACGCGCGGCCACGGCAAGCGCAAATACACGATCCAGGAGGCCGTTATGCCTAAAGTTCATTTCCTCCGTTTCGGGGCGTACTTAGCTGGGCTCGGGGTGCTTTGCTTGTTGGCGTGGCCGCACGCGGTGCACGCCAACAGTATACCCTCGGCCTCTTTTTATGGGGCATTCCCTAACATGACCTCGCAGGAACCCTCGCTCTCATTGCCTGGCAGCATAACCGGCACTGAGGGTTGCTCCGAGTCCGGTGCCCAGTGCGTGACCGCCACTCTCTCGATCGCCCCGTATGCCGACGGCACGGCAAGCGTATCGGGGAATGGAAGTAGCTACGACTGGGGTTATGGCGCTGACCTTGGTCAGGCGATTGCCACCTTCTACGTTGAGGTTGTGGGTCCGACCGCAAACGAGCCGGTATACCTCATTCTCAGCGGGAGCGGGTCGGCCACGGCGACCAGCGACGCTGTGGGAAACGTCTATGTTGCCACGGATGCGCTCGTTACGGGCGGCCCCACGTTTCACGCTTGTGTGGATCCGTCTGATCCGACCAGCGGATGCGCCGCGTTAGGCTCATCCTTTTCGGGTGTTGAAGACCTCACCGCGTACCCAGGCTCGTACTTCGATATTTCTGTCGGCGGCGACGGAGAAACCCAATACGGGTCCAGCGGGTCGTGGTCATTCACGGCTGATCCGATGGTGTCGTTTGCTCCGGGGTTCGACTCGAGCGGGCTCTCGCTCGAATTCAGCCCCGATGTAGGGACGATCTCAGTACCGGATCCCCCGGCCGCAAGTCTGATGCTCAGCGGCCTCGGCGTGCTGGGCATGGCAGGGGGGTTCGGCAGGAAGAGATTGCGGTGTTGATTTGCGCTTAAAACTGACCCCCGGGGGGTGCGGACATTTTCTTGGACTGGTTTATGTTGCCAAGCCAAGGCTCTCGCGGTATTCAACGGGACTGCGAAAGCCGAGAGAAATCTTGATCCGCTTTTCGTTGTACCAACGGATGTACGAGTCAAGCGCCTGCATGAACTGCTCGATGGTCACAGAGCGCCAGTCCCGAGGATAGAACATTTCGGTTTTGAGCCTCCCGAAGAACCCTTCACAGGCCGCATTATCTGGCGAGCACGCCTTCCGTGACA
>JAJYJL010000443.1 GCA_021789565.1 Acidobacteriota bacterium | reverse complement strand
CTACCTTTGCTTGATGATTTAACCCTCTACCCTGGGGAGAGGGTGGGCGCGCAGCGGCCCGGTGAGGGTCTTCGTAGCGCGGCCCTTTACGGGCCGCGGCTCTTGCCGTGTCTCCGGTTTTGGGAGTCCGGTGGTTTGGATCGGACTCCACCGTCATCCGTTTGTTTGATGATTTAACCCTCTACCTTTGCTTGATGATTTAACCCTCTACCATGGGGAGAGGGTGGACGCGCAGCGACCGGGTGAGAGGTCGATAGTCGATCCAAATCTTAGCCCTCTCCGTGGGGAGAGGGTGTCCCGCAGAGCCGGGACGGATGAGGGGTGTTTTGCTTTTCAAAGCGCAGAACCGTTCTTGAACCCTGCGGCTTGCGTCTTCACCCAAGGAAAGGACCTCGGACCTCAGAAACGGGGGACCGCGCTACCGGCCTCCAATCCGCCTAGTGGGGTGCAAAAAACCACGCTGTGTTACCAAGTTTTAAACGATGTGTTAAACTCGTTGGCCTTGATTCCTATACTTTGGGAGGAATCCACCATGCCAGACGTAGTAAGTAGCGTTGCACGCCAACTGGAGGGGCCCGCATTAGAACCCTGCCTTGCGGCCGCGGGGCAAATGCTCACTGGCCTTGTCGAACCTAGCGCCTATGTGGGTGAGGTGTTTGCTTTGGGCTACGAGGAGGCTCTGGTCCAAATTCATGACTTCTACCGCCAGAAAGTAGGCGGAATCCCTGCACTTTCATTCCTGGTCGCTACTCGTATCGTGCCTGGGAAGTTGGTTGACATTAAGCAGGAAGATTCGTCCGTAATTTTGCTTCGTGTTATTGATCATGCCGATCTCCCAAATGCGCAGGAGGCGCTGAGGGTTCGTGTTGAAAACGCACAACGGGTGAGTGGGGAAATCGACAGGACCTGGGACGATAAAGATGTTATGGATCCTACTACTAACAACCTCCTAGGATTTGCAGGTGTTCGTTGTCGGGTCATCGGAACTTTCTTCGTGTCCAATATGAAAGATGACAGTGATCCGGACTACCGCCTCACTTTTGGGTCTGATCTAAGCAATTATTATCCCAATAAAGGCCTGAAGGTATTCAAGCCCAGAGCCGGAGTCTTGGAGAGCATAGTTAACTACAGGGACCCCCGCACGCACTCGGCTGAAGACGACCTCCTGGTCCGTTTCGCCGAGGTCAGGTATGCTTCGACAAACCGCCCTTTCCAGCAAATTTCTGGCGTACCGGTTGCCCTAACTCCAACTGATCTGCTGGGGCAAAAAACGGCACTGTTTGGCATGACCCGTACAGGCAAGTCGAACACTACCAAGATCATCATTAAGTCCATTTTTGAGCTGCGATGGCATGAACACCAATCTCGCATCGGCCAGATTGTGTTCGACCCTGACGGCGAATACGCCAACGAAAATGAGCAAGACGAGGACAATAGCCGCAACCCAAATGCGATCAAGAACATTTGGGCCCTTGGCCCGCCTGGCAACGACGAGGAGCGGCGAAGCGAGGTCGTGACGTTTGGGATAACACCCCATGAGAAGGATCCCAAGCGCCACCTGATGCTCTTGAATTTCTTTCTCAATGAAAACTTGGAGACTGGCAAGGAGATCATCAACGCTGCTTTGGCTGATCACAGCGACAAGTACATTACTAACTTTTGCGATGTCAGTTTTGATAAACCGGATACGGATGACCATTCTGCCACGACGCGGTACAACCGTCGGGTGCTGTGCTACAGGGCCTTGCTCTCAAAGGCTGGGCTTCGGGCTCCGGCCACCGCTCAACCCCACACCAAGGGACTTTTTAGTAAGGCCTTGCTTGATGCGATGAAGAACTCGCCCTCGTCCGAAGCCGCAAAATATGCAGTGTGTGCTGCAATCCTAGAGAAAGCGAGCCCGAGTTGGGGCGAGATGGAACAAGCATGCGCATCGTTGCGAGATTTCTTAACGGACAAGAACTCCGGCTTCTCAGCTTTTGATCAGAACTATGTTCAGAACAGCAGCTCGGGGTCTTGGGCCGATGATGACCTGAAGAAAATACTCGAGATGTTTGCCTACCCCAACGGCTCGCGGCTAGTTGGCCGCATCAGTCCCCAGCATACCGACTCGACCACTTCGGACTACGCAGATGAAATCTACGAACACCTGGCGGCCGGACGTTTGGTTATAGTTGATCAATCCGGGGGTGACGTCGAACTGAACAAAGCATCTGCCGACCGGGTGATGCGTCGAATTTTTGAAAAGAATAGAGCAGCGTTCAGGTCAGCTAAGGAGCCACCCGAGATGCTTGTCTATGTCGAAGAGGCACACAACGTGTTGCCTGCGTCGTCGGAGCTTGACCTACAAGATGTTTGGGTGAAAACAGCCAAGGAAGGAGCCAAATACCACATTGGGCTGGTCTACGCCACGCAAGAGGTCAGTTCCATCCAGAAAAACATTCTCAAGAACACCGCAAACTGGTTCATCGGGCACCTGAATAACACGGACGAGACCAAGGAGCTTAAAAAATTCTATGATTTTGCCGATTTTGAACACAGCATCCTGCGTGCCCAAGACAAAGGGTTCCTTAGAGTGAAAACCTTGTCAAATCCATACGTGGTGCCTGTGCAGGTTGAGCGCTTCAGCATCGAGGCACCAAAGACGGACTGATTTAATGCCCTACGAAGGTGAATTCGCTGGTTATAGACCGCTTCAGAGGATCGTAGAGACGGAAAGGGTCCAGCAACTCTTGCGAAAATCGAGGGTTTGTACACCGCAAGCCCCCTCGTCCTGTCGCTTGGAACCCAAAACCGCTCCGGGCTCGGCAGGGCACCTTCCGGCCTTCGTTGTCGCAATTGACGGGAGCAACGCGGAGGTAAACGTCAAGAACGGCTACCCAGGGGCCAAGGTGGGGTACTGTACCGTGGCGAGTGTCTTGCTGAATGTCAAGGAAATGGACAGACTGGACGAGAAGAGGCCAGTCGACCCGAAGGAGTTTCGCAAGACGGAAGATGCCTCCACGATAGACGCAGCCTTTCCCGGTAGCAATGTCGTTACTAGGAACAATACGTGCGCACGCGACTCCTTTAGGGAAGCCCTATTCGAGATTTTCGGTGACATCGTAGTCGATGAAGATGACAAGGCGAGTCTGCTCGACACGTACGAGGCTCTCCTCTCTCGGAAGCCGCAGACCGCCGGCGGCCAACTCTGCCCCTATGACTACCTCGGTTGTCAGCAGCACCTCAAGGTGGCTGCGGGGGTCAGCTCATGTGCGTGCTCATTGAAGAAACCGATTTACTCGACGGACGCTTTGCGCATTCACGAGCGGTTCCACGATTTCGGGACGAACGGGGAGGCTCATGGGGAAGTTATGCAGGTGTGGGAGAGGATTCTTTTGGTACACCTGTTACGCGGGTTCGAAAGGCGCGGACTGCTTTCTCATATGGCCAAGATCGCTTTTGTGGTCGACGGGCCGCTGGCGGTTTTCGGGCATCCTGCCTGGCTAAGCGCAGCGATAAAGGCGGAGCTGAAGCGCATCAATCAAATTGTTCGGACGGAAAGCGGGACGGACTTACTTCTGTTGGGAATTGAGAAAACCGGAACTTTTGTTATGCACTTCGACGAGATTGACACAACTGAGAAGCCGGGAGAACTGCTGTTTGATCCTAGGTCATACATGCTGCTGACCGATGCATACATAAAGGAGCGGGTCATTTTCTCGGATAGCCCGAAGCGGTATGGGGAGGATACTTACTTCGGTCGAAAATTCTTTTATAAGAGTGCGAGTGGCTCTCGGATCGTCGCAACCCTCCCCTATCTCGACGACGTTCAAGACACACTTGCCACGGACGACATTGCCCAGTATCCCCAGTTCGGTCTGCTATGCGCGCTTCTGGACAAACTCGCTTCCTCCCGTTACCCGAACTCATTGTCGCCCCTCATTTCCGCGCATTCGCAGGCAGCGATCCCGCTTCACTTAGGGACAAAAGTATTGGAGCAGCTGGCTCGCGTCCTCATTAAGCAGGATTAGCTGATCATGTCTGGAATCGCCAAATACTCCACACCAGAGAGCCGATGGGCGGGCGTCGGCCCGTACTATGCAATGTTTCCGACTTCCTTCGCCGATGAGGTCATTTCCAAATACTCGAAGCCTGGAGATGTTGTCCTGGACCCTCTCGCGGGGCGCGGGACCTCAGTTTACAGCGCGTTCACGCATGACCGAGTGGGAATTGGAATCGAGCTCAACCCCGTTGGATGGATCTACGGAAAGGCAAAATTGCGTCCAGCTCCGGACCCTGCAGTGAGGAAAAGGCTGATTGGGATTAGTCGACTATCGCCGACCTTCCGATCTGAAGCAGCCGGGTTGCCGCGCTTTTTCCATAAATGTTTCTCTCCACCGGTCCTACGCTTTCTGCTATCCGCGCGCACGTCTCTAAATTGGAAAGGTAGCCAAGTCGACAGAACCGCGATGGCCTTAGTCTTGATAAATCTTCATGGCAAGTATAGGCAATCCCTATCTAACCAGATGCGGCAGACGAAGGCCATGTCTCCTCTTTATGCGCTCCGTTGGTGGGCTGAGCACAAACTGGAGCCCCCGGACATCGACCCGTTGGCCTTCCTGTTGAAAAGGTTGGAATGGCGGTATAAAAAAGGGCGTCCTACTGGAAGGCAGAGTTATTTTTTCCTGGGCGACTGTATCCAGAAGATGAACAGCGTGGCAGCATTGATTCAAGAGCGTAAATTGCGGAGCGTCGACCTGCTCTTTACATCGCCGCCCTATTACGGGATAACGAACTATCACTATGACCAATGGCTCCGATTATGGGTTCTGGGCGGACCGCCCCGCCCATCTAGGATGGACGGGCCTTACCGTGGGAAGTTTGAAAACATTGAGAAATATGAACGCTTGCTTAGATCGGTCTTCATGAAATCAGCACCCTTGCTTTCGCGGAGGGCTCATATCTACGTTAGGACCGATAGTAGGAAAATTACGTACGAGACGACGACGCGTATTCTCCACGAAGTGTTCCCGAAATGGAACGTCGACCAGACACGCCGCCCCGTTACCGGGCCCACACAAACCCAGCTATTCGGGAACTTGCCGGGAGAGGGTGGAGAGATCGACATCGTTGTTTTCAGACGCTAGGAGCCGTCGGTGGTAAACTCACGACCTTCTCTGCAACATTCGCGGTCAGCGTGCCAACCGCCGGAGCGAGCAGTCTTCGGGCGTGAGGCATTTCAGAAAAGGTGATATGCAAATTTTGAATAGGGCATTGATCTTTGCTGTGTGTGTTGTGCTTGCGTGCAGCGCTGCGAGGGCAGGGACGCGCGTCTGGCAGCCATCGCCAGGCCATACTCAAGTGCCGATCTGGCCGGGTGCGGTGCCCGATGCCCAGCCTGTTCCGGGGCTGGAATATGCGGAGACGTCGAAGGGGCTGATTGGCGGCAAGCCGGTTGTGAGTGTGCACAACGTGTCGCAGCCGACCATGACGCGGCTGGCGCAGACACTCGCCTTGTAGTGTCTGCGATCTCGCAAAGCGAGAGATTCTTTTTGAGGTTCATGTTCGGCAGTCCGCCGTGGTCGTCAAGGTGCCTTATTGCAACCAGTCCCGGCACCCCGGCATTCTAACTCCGCTCAGCTCCGCTGACCGCAGATTGTAAACATCGAGATCTGCGCCGCCCGCCCACACACGGCCAGCCTCCTTGAGTCTGGAATCTTGAATCGCCTTCGGTCGCCCGGCGCGCACAATCTAGGCTTTAAAGATAGCCTACATTAACCGCAAGCATCCCCAAATGGGACGTATGGGATTTCGCCCTATTTTTATGTCGAATTTTTATCTTATTGATATTAAATGCGTTAGCAGTTTTCCGGTACGCCCGAAATTCGTGTTCGTACAGAATGTGTTTCATTTATGAGCAGTGGGTAGGAATTGCACTGCTCAGGAATTCCGCTTGCCTGTCACCCGCGCGTAGACCTCAACCACCTGCCTGGCCACGTTCTCAATCGAGAGCCGCGCAATGTCTTCCCTGCCCCGCGTGCGAGCGCAGCGCCTGCAGACTTCGACGATCTTCTCGGCCATCGGCTTCACCTCACGCGGTACGATGTAGCACCCTTCGGTGCGGCCAATCAACTCGCGCACGTCGCCCACATCCACAGCAACAACCGGCAGGTTGACGGCCATCGCCTCCTTCACCGCATTCGGCGAGCCTTCAAAGATGGACGCCAGCACCAGCACGTCAGCGGCATTCATGTAGAGCGGCATGCGCGCTCGCGGGACTCCGCGAACGTGGAGGATCTCGATCGCCGGGTCGCTGGCCTGCGCTTCAGCCACCGCCGCCTGGATCAGATCATACCGCTTGCGCTGCTCGGCGGGATCGTAGGGAAACAGGACGTACTTCTTCCGCTGATCGAGCCCCAGTGTCTGGCGTGCTTCGCTGCGCCCGATGGGACGAAATGCGTTGAGGTCCACGCCGTTCGGGATGACCTCGGCCTTAGCGAGCCGAAGCCGCGACTTCATCTCCGCGCTCTTCACAATGCTGGCAGCCACGATGCGCGCCAGAAGAAAGCTCGAGGCCTGCAGGAACCTGCCGTATGCGGTGATGCTTCCGTCGCGCCGCGGCCGCCCCAGCACGTCGTCACCCATGAAGGAAACCACAACCGGCACTCGACACTGGCAGCGCGCCACCCAGCCCGAAAGCCCGAAGTGCGCGTGGACCAGATCGTACCTGTTCTTCCGCAATAGCGCGCGCATTCGGCCGATGCCGCACAGGTAATTCCAGCGCGATGCGCGGCCGTCGATGAACAGCGTGTCAAACTCCACGCCGAACGGCCGCAGCGATTCCATCTGCG
>JAJYJL010000442.1 GCA_021789565.1 Acidobacteriota bacterium | reverse complement strand
ACCGTGGATGACGAGACAAACTTCCTGGCGCGCTTCAAGAACGGTAGCGCAGGCGTGTTTGAGTCATCCAGGTTCGGCGGTGGCCGCAGGAATTACAATACCTTCCAGGTTTACGGCAGCAAGGGAAGCCTGGCGTTCAATATGGAACGGATGAACGAGTTGGAGTTCTACGACCGCACAGAGGACCAGTCGGTGCAGGGATTCAAAACCATCCTTGTAACGGAGCCCACGCATCCTTACGTGGGGGCGTGGTGGCCTCCCGGACACATCATCGGCTACGAACACACGTTCGCGCATGCAGTCCACGATTTCCTGACTTGCCTTGAGAAAGGCCGGATGCCAAAGCCCAACTTTCGTGACGGCGTGAAGAACCATGTGGTGCTGGATGCAGTGGAGCGTTCGGCCAGGATCGGGCGATGGCAGAAGATCAAAGTCTGAGGAACCAGGGTCAGGAAAGCACAGCCAGGGACCGGAAGGGCGACGCTTCCAGCTTATAAGCCCGACTTGCCTGGGCCGGGGACGAAAACCATGTCGTACATGATGGGAATTGACATCGGCACGACGGGCACGCGGGCGGTGATTGTCCGGCCGGACGGCACGGTTGTCGGCGCCGCCACCGGCGACCATCAGCCGATGCGAATGGAGAGGCCTGGCTGGGCCGAGCAGGATCCCGAAGACTGGTGGGAAGCAACCATGCTTGCCGTCCAGGGGGCGCTGGCTGAATCGGGACTGAAGGGCTCGGACATCAAGGCTGTGGGGCTTTCCGGCCAGATGCACGGCGTGGTGCTGCTGGACCACGCCAACGCCGTGTTGCGGCCGTCCCTTATCTGGTGCGACCAGCGCAGCCAGTCGCAATGCGACTGGATCACGGCCCAGGTGGGTTCCGAGCGGTTGATCCAACTGGTTTCAAACCCCGCTCTTACAGGTTTTTCGGCGCCCAAGCTGCTCTGGATTCGCGACCATGAGCCTGCCCTTTTTGAGCGCGCAGCCCACTTCCTGCTGCCCAAGGATTTTGTGCGCTACCGCCTGACGGGCGAATTCGCTACCGATGTTTCCGATGCTTCCGGAACGCTGCTGTTTGACGTCACAAACCGGCGCTGGTCGAAGGAGATGCTTGCCGCGCTTGGAATCGATTCCGAACTTCTGCCCAGGGCCTACGAGTCGCCGGAGATCACCGGCAAGATCACGCGGGAAGCGGCACTGCTCACCGGCCTGGTTGCCGGAACTCCAGTGGTGGGCGGCGCGGGAGACCAGGCTGCCAGCGCCGTCGGCAACGGCATTGTGCTGCCGGGGCTGACTTCAAGCACGCTGGGCAGTTCAGGCGTGATGTTTACCTACACCGGCGCTCCCAAGCTTGACCCGGCCGGTCGCATCCACACCTTCTGCCACGCTGTCCCCGGCAAGTGGCACGTGATGGGCGTGACGCAGGGCGCCGGCCTGTCACTCCGCTGGTTCCGCGACCACTTCGGCACGGTGGAAAGCTGGTACGCGGGAGAGACAGGCTCCGATGTGTATGAACTCCTCATCAAGGAAGCCGAGCAGGTTCCTCCCGGGTCCGGCGGCCTGCTGTTTCTGCCTTATCTGATGGGCGAACGCACGCCCCATCTGGATGCGGAGGCGCGCGGAATGTGGTTCGGCCTCACGGCATCCCATACGCGCGGCCATCTGATTCGCGCCATTCTGGAGGGAGTGGCGTTCAGCCTGCGCGATTCGCTCGAAATCTTCAGCGAGCTTGAAATTCCCGTGGACCAGATCCGCGCTTCGGGCGGCGGTTCTCGCAGCTTCACCTGGCGGCAGATCCAGGCGGATGTTTACGGCAAGGAACTGGTGACGCTGAAGACTTCCGAGGGCTCCGCCTTCGGCGCTGCGCTGCTGGCCGGCGCCGGCGCGAAAGTCTATTCGTCCGTGGAGGAGTCGGCGCACGAGGCCATCCAGGTGAGCGAATGCATGTACCCGCGTGAGACAAACAGCAGGACCTACGATCGCTATTACGAGGTCTACCGGAACCTCTACCCGGCCGTGCGCGGCCTGGCACACCAGCTCTCGACACTTTCTGCTGAACCTGCTCCACGACGTTAAGGCGCGAGCCAACCCCGTTCAGGATTTCGAAGGGTTGGATATTCTCAATGCAAAGGAACCGTATGACACAACAACGCCGGTCGATCTTG
Source organism: Acidobacteriota bacterium (assembly GCA_021789565.1). The sequence goes on along the minus strand of JAJYJL010000442.1, from coordinate 4,670 downwards.
ATTCTGGCTTGCCTGGTTCTCATTCTTGCTCCTGGTTTTTATTATCCGCTCAGGCAATCACAGCCTTTTCGGATTGCTCGTGAGATGCTTCTGCCATTTTCCGCAAGACGCATCATGGCGGCGCCGGCTCCATCGTTTGAGGCCAATCTTGAGACCACCGAGTTCGACGGCTGGAAAGCTTATCGCCTGACCAACGGCATCATCACTCTCTATGTGACTCCCGAAATCGGGGGCCGCGCCATCCAGTTAAAACTGGGCGATGAAAGCTACTTTTTCGTCAACAAGCAGTTTGAGGGCAAGGTCTTGCCGGAAAGCCAGAACAATCTGAAGTCAGGCTGGGCCAACTACGGCGGCGACAAAGTATGGCCCGCGCCCGAAGGCTGGATGAACGACAATGAGTGGCCCAGCATTCCCTACTACATCCTCGACGGCAGCCGGTTCAAATCCGAGGTGGTGAAAAACACGCCTCAGGAAGTGGCTGTCCGCGTCACCAGCCCGCCCGATCCGCGAAGCGGCGTGCAGTTTATCCGCACGTTTCATGTTTTTGCCGGGACCACGCGCGTTCAGGTAGACCAGGTGATGCGCAACATCAGCCAGCGGCAAATCCGCTGGGGCATCTGGCACCTGATCCAGAACGATGCGTCGGACGAGCACGATCCGTCCAAACCCAATCCCGAACTTTACGTGTACATCCCGTTGAATCCGCGCAGCATGTTTCCCGGCGGCTATTACCATCCTTACGGCGACGTGCGCAATCCCAGCTACCAGACTACGGATGACGGCCAGATGCTGCGCATCCACTATGAGTATCGCGTGGGCAAAGTGGCGGCGGATTCTGACGCCGGCTGGTACGCGGTGGTCAACGGACAGAAAAATGCCTGCCTGGTGGAAACGTTCAAGCATTTCCCCGGTAAGGAGTATCCCGATAACGCGTCCGTTGAATCCTGGAACGACGGCCCCGGACACATTTCTCGCGGCCCGTTTTTCCAGACCCTGCCTGACGACCCGAAGCAGACACCGTATTTCCTGGAGACGGAAGTCATCAGCCCATACGCCACGCTCGATCCCGGCCAGGAATACGAATTCACCGTTCACTGGGCGCCCACTCGGCTCCCCAATCCAATCGTAAAGGCGGTTTGGGCGGGCGCCATCAGTCAGCCGCTTAGCGCGGAAATTTCCGGCAATCAGGTCACTTTGAAAGGAGTGTTCGGAGTGTTCGTTCCGGGAGAAGCTGAAGCGGTCTTTTACAGCGCCATGGGTGAGGAACTCAGCCGGCAAAAACTGCAGCCCGTCGATCCCCGCCAGGTCGTCCGGCTGGATAAAACAGTCCCGCTCCCGGACAATGCCTTCCGCGTCAGCCTTCGCGTGGTTGACGCAGAGGGGCAGAACCGTGGCTTTCTCGGGAACGTGATTCTCAAGAAGGGCTTTTGATTTTTCTTATCAGCCATGGCCCTGTGCGGGACCTTTTCCCGCGGCGAAGGCTTCCACTTCTTCCCGCGTCGGCAGAGAAGGCAGCGTACCCAACCGCATCACGGCCAGTGCGCCCGCCAGGTTTGCGTAGCGCACGGCATCTTCGATCTTCTCGCCTGTGGCGAGCTTCACCGTCAGGGCCGCCGTACACGCCACCCCTCCAGAGCGATTTGCCACTGCCCTTAATCTGCGCCGGCCTGATCGTACCAGGGTAAAGATTATGTCCTCGCTCGAAAGCCTGCTGGCTACAAACAATGTAAAAGGAGGCGGCGTTTACACCTGGAACCTTTTCGGCGTATGCTCAGGAAATCGTGATTTTATGGAAAGGAAACAGTGATGAGCAAGGCCAGGCAAGTTTCGGTCTGGGTTGACAGTTCCCCCGGACAGATCGCCCGCGTGGCGCGTGCGCTGGCCAGGGCGAGAATCGATATTACTGCCTTTACCTCTTATGGCAGCGGCAACGAAATCCCCATCCGGCTACTCGTCAACAGTCCTTCCAGGGCGAGAAAGGTGCTTCGCGATCTCGACTTGCGCGTCACGGAAGAAGATGTTCTCAGGCTCACATTGCCGGACAAGCCCGGCACCCTCTCAGAAATCACGGAGCGGCTTGCGCAGGCGCACATCAACGTTGATTACTGTTACGCCACGGCGGCCAAAGGGTCAAAGAAATCCGATCTGGTCCTTGCCGTTTCCGATCTCGCCGGCGCTATGAAAGTCCTGAAAGGTTTGTAGCATCCCCTCCTGATTTTTCACCGCGCGCCGAACCTGCGGAAAAACGGTACGAGAATGAAAAACGATTAACAGGTTGTTGAAAAATTGTCCGGAACCCGTCATTCCGATCCCGCAACGCGGGAGAGGAATCTGCTTTTGATCGGGTGACTGAAAACAAAGCAGATTCCTCGGGCCGACAAAGAACCTCGCCCCTCTGCGGAATGACGTGAGTGGGCCTTTTTCAACAAACTGCTAAGCGAAGGGATAACGGCCGAGTTCGATGGCGCGGTCCGCCACCTGGCGCTTCAGCCCGATCACGTCCGGCGGCGTGCGGCGCAAAAAACGCCGCAGTATGGCAAGCTGTGTTCGCAGCATATCTCCTTGTGCGATTCTGGCGAGTGCGCGCCTGGCTTCCACTTCAATCCGGTCTGCAGCCTCATAGGCAAAGATTCGCGTGGCGTCCATTTCCGTCTGGCAGGTATCCGCTGAAGACCTGCCGATCTTTTTGTGCGTACGGAGCAGCGCGCTTTCCATCGCGTAAATTTCCATCACCAGGTTGCTGATGGCGGCAACCACTTCCTGCTCCTCAGACAGCCCCTGCAGGTATTTCTGCACGGCGCTCCCGGCAACCAGCAGCGCGGCTTTTTTTGCGCCTTCGAGCACCGCCGCCACATCGCCCAGCGGCGCCCCGTCTAGCTGCCCCTCGCCGGATGGAGCTCCGAGAACTTCGTCCATGATTTTCTGCGCGGCGGGAATCAATCCCAACTCGCCCTTCATCGAACGCTTCAGCAGCATGTCGGTAATCAGCAGCCGGTTGATCTCATTGGTTCCCTCGAAAATCCGGTTCACTCGCTGATCGCGATAGGCGCGCTCCACTTCGTACTCGCTGGAAAAGCCGTAGCCGCCAAAAATCTGCACTGCCTCATCCACAATCCAATCCAGCGCCTCGGTTCCCACCACCTTCAGAATGGAGCACTCGACGGCATACTCTCGCAGCGCGGCGAGAATGTGTCCACCCGCATCGGAGGCGCCGAAATCGACCCCTTCGAGCATCTGGTCAATCAACCCGCCCGTGCGGTATGAAAGGCTTTCCGTTGCGTAGGTCAGGGCAACCATCTCACCCAGTTTCTCCTTGATCAGCCCGAAATCGGCGATCTTCCGTCCAAAGGCTTCGCGTTGCTTCGCCCACCCGACGGATTCCGCGATCAGAAACTTGGCTGCGCCCACGCACCCCGCACCCAGTTTCAGCCGGCCCACGTTGAGAATGTTGAAGGCAATCAAATGTCCCTTGCCCACTTCACCCAGAACGTTTTCCACCGGCACGTGGACATTTTCAAAATTTAACGGCGTGGTGGAGGAACCGCGGATGCCCATCTTGTGTTCCTCGGCGCCCGGTGAAACGCCCGGAAATCCGCGCTCGACGATAAATGCCGTGAAGCTCTCGCCGTCCACCTTTGCGAACACGCTGAAGACGTCGGCAAAGCCGCCGTTGGTGATCCACATCTTCGAGCCGTTGAGGATGTAATGCTTGCCGTCGGCGCTGAGCGTGGCGCGAGTCTTGCAATTGAGCGCGTCGGAAGCCGAGCCTGCTTCACTCAGCGCATAAGCGCCCACCCACTCGGCGCTGGCGAGCTTTGGAACATACTTCGCTTTCTGCGCTTCAGTGCCGAAATAGGCAATGGGCAGAACGCCGATGCCGGCCTGCGCGCCGATGGTCGCCGTCCACGAACCGTTCAGGGCGGTTTTTTCCGCCACGATGATGGAAGATATCTTGTCGAGTTCGAGGCCTCCGTACTTCTCCGGAATGTCGGTAGCGGCCAGCCCGATTTCCGCAGCCTTCCTGAGAAGTTCGCGCAGCAGTTCCGGGTTCTTTTCCTCAATTTCACGGACCCGCGGAAGAACTTCCTTTTGCATGAACTCTTCCGTCGTTCGGGCGATCAGGCGGTGCTGGTCGGTCATGTCCTCCGGCGTAAAGATCTCTTCCGGCGTCCGCTGCTTAATCAAGAAACTGCCGCCTTTGATATGCAATTTTGCTTCGCCGGTCGTCACGAGTTCCTCATTTTTCGGAGCGAAATGTGTAACTTACACCAGCAAATCTTCGTCTCCGTCTGGTTGTTCAGTCGCAAAAAATCTTCGTCTCCCATAGGGGGGCAAAATCGCCCTGAAAAACTCCCCGAAAGCAGCTCGGAAATCTACTGCATGTTCTCAAAAATTCCGGCCGCACCCATGCCGCCGCCGATGCACATGGTGGCCATGCCGTAGCGGGCCTTGCGGCGCTTCATTTCGCCCAGCAGCGTGGCCGTCAGCTTGGCGCCCGTGCAGCCGAGCGGATGCCCCAGCGCCACGGCGCCCCCGTTGACGTTGGTAATCTCCGGATCCAGGCCGGCTTCGCGCATGACCGCCAGCGCCTGCACCGCAAAAGCTTCGTTCAATTCGATGAGCTCGATATCCTGCAGCTTTAGGCCCGCAAACTTCAGCGCCCTGGGAAT
>JAJYJL010000441.1 GCA_021789565.1 Acidobacteriota bacterium | reverse complement strand
ACGCGTCGGCGACATCTCGAAAATTCGTCCGCGGCCTGTGAACCCGCCTGAAAAGTTGGGTGAGCTCAAACGTCCTGAAGAATACATTCCTGGACCGGACATTTACGGCAATTACATTCTGGAGTCGAATGAAGACCCGTGCTACGAAAACGTGGCGGCGCTGGCGCCCGAATTTATCGGATGGACGCTGGTGGCGAATGGTGACACGGGCCCTGAAGGTGCGATGTGGCTGGAGCCTGATGGCACGTCGCGCGAGTTTGGCACAGACCCTCAATCGCTCTGGGCGCCCGATATGACGGGCCGGCTGCTTGAACCGCCGGCGTTTCTGGAATACATCTACGGTTATGTCGAGGGCTACAGCAAGCGGACCTGCATGGGCGGTTACCTTCCGGCTGCGGACATCGGCGTCTGGAATCCCACGTTCAAGGTGGGTTACGAGGTGATGGCTGTTTTGCCGCAAGGGGCGGACGCGAAGCCCGTGGGCCGCATTCGTGTGATGCGGCAGCCGCGTGCTAACAGGGGAATGGAAGTGGGTTCGGGCTCTCAATCCTTGCGCCACGAGCCTGAATTCACCGAGCAGTTTTGGGACGGATCGCGCGAAGATTTTTTTGCAGCCCTAGTGGGAGTGTGGAACCAGTGGCACCACTTCTTTGAGGACAAGATGAAAGTGGAGATCCCGGACCCCTGGTTGCTGGACGGCGCTCGAGCGGGAATCGCTCTTGCGCGCGCAAGCTACCGCGGGCTGAATCCCACTTACCAGATCGGTGAGGGCGCCTACACCAAGATTCCTGAGCGCAGCCACGCACTGTTCCCTGTTGCCCACTACGAATTCGTCTGGGTTCATCAGCTCTGGAACCTGACCGACGAAGTCGAGCCGTATTTCCAGCATTATCTCGAGCACTACATCCTGCCGGACGGCAACTTCCTTTACAACACGCAGGACCAGGTGGAAGCGCCGCTGAATGCCGGAGTGTTTCTTGAAAACTCCGCGCGCGCTTACGACTACACGGGCGACGTTGATGCGCTCCGGAAACGCCTCCCGGTGCTGAGGCGGATGATTGAGTTTGTTTTGAAGCGATATGAGTACAGCAAACAGGCCTTTCCGCCGGACGATCCCCGCCACGGGCTGATTTGGGGTTCGCCGGAAGCGGACAACGGCGATCCGCGGAATGATTTTCCCGACTCGCATCCCTACTATTACCAGAATGCGGCCTGGACCTGGCGAGGCCTGACAGAGCACGCTCGTTGCCTGCAACGCGCCGGCAGAGAGCACAACGATGCGCAGCTTCAGCAGGAAGCGAACGAGATCGCAGGGATCGCCGCCGGGATGCGTCCGCTTATCGAGCAATCGTTAAAGACGGTTCTGGCCAGGCGTAATCCGGCGATGAAGCAGGCAGGTATCACGCCATTCACACCCTTTGATACAAACCGGAAGCCCACAGAGTTGTCCAGCTATGAGAATCACCGTTACATGATGGATTGGTGGACCAGTGACTGGGGCGATGCTGCGCTTGACCGTGGCCACTTTGTTCACCGCAAGATGGCCGGTGAGCAGATTCTGGGCCTGAACACCGACGGGGCCTCTGTTCGCACATCGAACTTCATGTCTCACGGAACGCTCGCGTACCTGATTCGCCAGGATGATTACCGGCCATTCCTTTTGACCCTCTATGCGCTTGCCTGTTACACGATGGATTCGGGCAGCCGCTACTCGCCGGAGGATACTTACCTGCCGGGCGGGCACCCGGGTGAAGGCAACCGTTATGGATGGTCGGCCGTTGTTAATAGTGAGTTGCAGCCTGCACTCGGGTTGCGCTGGCTTCTCTGTTACGAAGAGCGCGACCACGCAGTCGTCCATCTTCAGAAAGCTGCGCCAAAGCATTGGTTCGCGGCCGGAGAGAAAATCCATGTTGAAAACTGTCCCACGCGGTTCGGTCACATTACATGGACTACAGAATCTCTCGCCGGACCTGGAAACTCCGTCCGCTGGGGCTGCCGGCTGAAATTTGAGAAGCCCCTTGAGGCGGATATTGCCATTCACATTCACCCACCGGGCGGCCAGCCTTTGAAATTCGCTTCGGCTGGTAGAGTTCAGACCGATCGGGTTCTGCTGAATGCTGCGCAGCTTGCCGGCAGGACTGAGTTGACGATGGATATTACGTAGTTCTGTTTGCGCGAAGTAGAACCCTGACAACAAAGGTTGGGTTACAATCTTCACAAGTTCTCGAAGCCTGTGAGGCGGTCGCAAATGGAAAAGAGTCTGTGGTCGGGGCAGCGCGGGATGGCACGGGTCTTTCTGTTGATCTTCCTTGCCATCGTTCTCTATTTTGTTGGCCGCATCCTCAAGCCGTTCTTTGACTCGCTGGTCTGGGCAGTGATACTGGCGACGCTTTTCTACCCCGTCTATCACCGGATTGAGCGCTACCTCCACAAGAAGGAACTGGCAAGCGCTATTTGCTGCGCGCTGCTGACGGTGGCTATCATTCTTCCTGTTGTGTTTCTTGTTTTCCTGATGGCAGGAGAATCGGTGAAAGCTTATCGGTCCCTGGAGGACATGCTTGCCGGCGGAGTCCCGGCAAAGATCGCAGCGATCCACAATTCGGTTGTTTACCAAAAACTCATTGAAAGGCTCAGCGAAATGGGCTTGCCGGCCCCTGATCTTGGGGCTGCGGCCATGCGAGTGGTCCGGACAGGCAGCCGGTTTCTGGTTGCGCACAGCGCCGGGCTGGTGTCTGGCTTCATCAACTTCATCTTGCAGCTCTTTGTGATGTTGTTTGGGCTGTACTACCTTTTCTTGCGAGGCCCGCAAATCCTGCATGAGTTGCGCGCGCTCATCCCTCTTCGGCCGGAGTACGAAGAACGAATTATCCAGAAATTCACGGGAGTGGTTCACGCCACGTTTACGGGCAGCCTGGCGGTCGCCCTGGTCCAGGGGGCGCTCGGGGGCCTGGGATTTCTGGTTTTCGGCATCTCCTCATCGCTTCTCTGGGGTGCGGCCATGGCGCTGGTTTCTTTGGTGCCCGTGGTAGGAACGGCCCTGATTTGGGGGCCTGTGGTGATTTTCTATATGCTGACCGGGTCGGTCGTGAAGGGGCTTGTCATGCTTGGCGTGTTTGGCGTTGTGGTGGGCTCCGTTGACAACATCCTGAAACCCATCCTGATCCAGCGCGGAATGGAGATACACACCCTGTGGGTATTCATCAGCGTTATTGGTGGCCTCAGCGTTTTCGGGTTTCTGGGAATTGTGCTTGGTCCGTTCCTCTTCACCATTCTGGTGGCTCTGCTCGAAATCTACAAAGCTGAATTCGGTAGCGAAGCGACGGAAGAACCTGCAAACTGAGATTTGCTTTGGAGACCTTGTCGAACGCGCTGGAATTCCGGCCCCACCGGAGGATAACGTGCCGAGCGCCGTACACGCTTCCTCAGAAGCCCGCATCAATTGACGTTTTCCGAATCCTATTGCTAAGATGACGGGGGTTAGAGCAACGGAGGTAGAAGGGTGGACCGATACACACGCCATCAACTGAAGCATGATGATTTCCAGGAAAAGATAGAGGCTCTTCAGGTTTTTGCCGAAGAGCATTGGAAACAGATCGTTATGATCTGCGCTGCGGTCATCATTGTGGCCGGCGCCGCATGGGGGATCAGGACTTATTACGCCCGCCAGGAAGCCGCTGCAAACACCGAGTTGCTGACCGCTATTACAACCTTCCACGCGTATGTCGGCAGCAGCCAGGAAAGCAGTCTGATGGGCGCCGGAGAAAGTTATCCGACGGCCAGCGCGAAGTATCAGAAAGCCCTCACGCAGTTTTCCGAAGTAGTCAAGAATTACCCTCATACTAAAGCCGCCGGTTACGCACTGGTCCAGATGGGAGTCTGTCAGGCGCAACTGGGGAATGATGCAACCGCCATCCAGACTCTGCAGGATGCCAGCAAGGACTCCGATAAAGAGATTGCTTCGCAGGGCAATTTCGCTCTGGCAGGAGTTCTGGCAAAAACCGGAAAGATCGACGAAGCCGGCAAGATTCTGCAGGCGCTTGCGAACCATCCGACCACCATGGTGCCTCGCGCGACGGCGCTGCTGGCCATGGCGGATGCTTACCGGGCGACGCAGCCGAAACGCGCCCGCGAGATTTATCAGCAGGTCCAGAAAGAGTTCGGCTCTGACGCAGTCGTCGCTGACGCTTTGAAGCAGCAACTCGCGACGTTGCCCGAGTAGGTCGCGGGGATTTAGCGGCCACCCCATTTCGCCCACATTGCCATGCCCACACGCATCTTTCTGGTTGTGAATTTCATGATAAATTTTGAGTAAGGCCCGCGCGCTTCTGCGTGGGCTGTCGCGATCCGAGCCGAGGTCCAGTGCCGATGCCTGAAGCCGAAAGGGAAATGCTTGAAACGGATGTGGTCATCGTCGGCGCGGGGCCCGCAGGCCTCAGTTGCGCTTTGCAACTGGCCAAATTGATCGAGCAGCGCAACGCGGCAAATCCCTCCGGCCCTGCGCTCTTGCCGGAGAACATCTACCTCCTCGAAAAGGCCGGCGAGATTGGCGCTCATTGTCTTTCCGGGGCGGTGCTCGATCCGCGATCTCTACGGGAACTCGTTCCGGATTTTGAGTCAAAGGGCGCGCCGCTCGAATCGCCGGTAACAGATGACGGCGTCTATTACCTTACGTCTACCAGCCATTGGAAACTGCCCGTTACACCTCCTTTTCTTCAGAACCACGGGAACTACATCGTCTCCGTCAACAAACTGGCAAAATGGCTGGGCAGCCTGCTGGAATCCGCGGGAGTCAGCCTGTTTCCAGGCTTTGCAGGCTCTGGAATTCTCTACGACGGCGGGCGCGTGGCAGGTATCCGTACCGACGACAAGGGCGTTGACAAGAACGGCAATCCCAAGTCCAACTTCCAGCCAGGATATGACCTACGCGCCAAAGTGACGGTTTTTGCGGAAGGCACGCGCGGCTCGCTGACAAAACAGTTGGTCGTTCAACAGGGGCTCGATCACGGAGCAAACCCACAAGCCTACTCGCTGGGTGTTAAGGAATTGTGGAAGATTTCCGCCGGGCGCATCCGGCGCGGGCAGGTCATTCACACGGCGGGCTGGCCGCTCAAGTCGCGGCAGTTCGGCGGAGGTTTTATCTACGCGCTGGAAGATACTCTGCTTTCTGTGGGCCTTGCAGCGGGGCTCGACAGTGAAGATCCGCGTTTTGACGTCCACAGCAGGTTCCAGCAATTCAAGACGCATCCATTTGTGAAGGGACTGCTTGATGGCGGGGAGATGTTGCGCTACGGCGCCAGGACTATTCCGGAGGGTGGCTACTTTTCGATTCCGGCAACGGCCACGGACGGCGCGCTGATCGTTGGCGACGCCGGAGGCTTTCTGAATGCGCAGCGGCTGAAGGGCATCCACCTGGCGATCAAAACCGGCATGCTGGCGGCGGAGACAATCTTCGAAGCCCTGGTGCGGGAGGACTTGTCGGCAGCAGCGCTGAAACAATTTGAAGCAAAGTGGCGCGCAAGCTGGGTCGGCGAGGAACTGTGGAAGGTTCGAAACTACCGCCAGGGATTCGAGCACGGTTTCTGGCCCGGTGTTCTGCACGCGGGCCTGCAAATGCTCACGGGTGGACGTGGATTCCGAGCGCGCTATCCGCTGCGAAAAGACCACGAGCACATGAAGCGGCTCGATGAAATTCCAACGAAGGACGCAGCGAAGATCAAGCTCGACGGCATGCTGACCTTCGATAAGCTTTCGGACGTTTACCGCTCCGGAACGCACCACGAGGAAGACCAGCCGTGCCACCTAAAGATTGCGGACTTCGACATCTGCAGCAACCGATGCACGCGCGAGTACGGCAATCCCTGCCAGCACTTCTGCCCCGCGGCAGTGTATGAAATGGAAGAGAGCGCAGACGGCTCCGGTAGGCAACTGAAGATCAACGCCTCGAACTGCGTCCATTGCAAGACCTGCGACATTGCCGATCCTTATGAAATTATTACCTGGGTAGCGCCGGAAGGCGGGGGCGGACCGCGTTTTGAGAGAATGTGAACAGGCACAAGGCGGCAAAGAACCGTGATGGCGGGGGTGGGAGAGTGCCTGATTTCAGGCCGGCGCGATGACGAACGCATCCGAACAATTGGCGAATGACCCAACAAAGCGAGCCGGTGGAAGCACGCGCGATGAGGACTTCGGACTCTCGGGGAATCCGCGTGCATTCACGAGGTGGCAGCGTTTTCAGATCTTTGTCGCCAGCTGGATTGGTTATCTTGCAGTTCTCATAATCGGGCGGACGCTTCGCTGGCACGTGGGAGGTTGGGAAAACTGGGAAACGGCAAGCCGCGCCGGGAAGGGTATCATCTATACTTTCTGGCATCGCGAGATCTTCTCCGCGTGCTGGTTTTGGCGACGGCGCGGCATCGTTGTGATGACCAGCCAGAATTTTGACGGCGAGTACATCGCGCGCATCATCCAGATGCACGGCTACGGGGCGTCGCGCGGATCGAGCAGCCGCGGCGCCGGTCGTTCACTGGCGGAGATGGCGCGCTGCTTGCGCTCCGGGCGCGATGCAGCGTTCACCATCGACGGCCCGCGAGGCCCTCGGTTCGTTGCCAAGCGCGGCTCGGTGATCCTGTCGCGCTCGACGGGCGCTTCCATCCTCTGCTTTCACGTTGCCCTCAAAAAGGCTTACGTGTTCAGAAAAACCTGGGACCAGACACAGTTTCCTTATCCCTTCAGCCGGGCAGCTATTTTTATCGCGCCTCCGATTGTGGTGCCTCACGGCGCCAGCGAAGAAGCGCAGAACCGAACCCAGGAAGAAGTGCAGAAAACATTGGATGATTTGCGCCGCCGCGGA
>JAJYJL010000440.1 GCA_021789565.1 Acidobacteriota bacterium | reverse complement strand
TGGAGGGCGTCGACGGGATCTTCAATTGGGCCGAACAGTGCAACCAGCGCAAAAGCCCGCGGTGGAAGGAATCGCAAGAGCTACTGACCGGTGAAGTCAACGCTGCTGTTGAAGGATTGATCGCGGGTGGCGCTAGCGAAGTTGTAGTTTGGGACGGTCACGACGGAGGAGAAACTCTATCGGCCGCCGACATCCACCCGAAGTCGCGCCTGCTGATCGGCTCGCCCATTCCACCCATTCGCGAATTCGATTCAACCTTCAGCGGCATCGTGTTTGTTGGCCAGCACGCCATGGCGGGCGCAACAGACAGCGTGCTTCCTCACTCGTTCTTCTTCAACATCCAGAACCTGTGGGTGAATGGCAAGCTTGCGGGTGAAATCAGCATTCGAGTGATGGTTGCGGGTGAAATGGGAGTTCCAGCGATCATGCTTGCCGGAGACACTGCCGCCTGCAAAGAAATTCGGGAATTGATTCCGCACGTGGAGTGCGCGGAAGTCAAATCCGGCGTCAGTGCAACCGCAGGTTTTACTCTTCCTCACTCAGTCGCCTGTGAATTGATCCGCAGCAAAGCAGAGATCGCAATGAAGCGTGTGGGTGAATTCAAGCCTTACCGGATTGAGGAGCCCGTGGAAGTGAAAGTGGAATTCACAACATCCGGCGCTCCAGGGCCGGACCTGCGACGGGCCACACGGCGCGTTGACGAACGGACCGTGCTCTACACCGGCAAGAATATTATTGATGTGTGGTTCAAGTTCGGCAGACTTTGAGCCGGGCATCAGGGCTCAAACCGCCTTTTAGCTCCATACAGCAATTCACCCGCGCTGCCTGAAGCACGCCGGTTATGCCTGAACGATCTTGTTTTTGTACTGCGCCAGGCTTCCGGTAGCATTGCGAGTGTCCACTACCAACTGAGCGTTGCTCGCAATGAATTCGTAATCGTATGAGGAATGGTCGGTGGCGATCACTACGGCGTCGTAGCTCGAAAGCGATTCCACCGTGAGCGCGACGGATTCCAGCCCGAGATCGTACTGGCGCATCTTGTGCAGACGCTCAAAATACGGATCGTTGTAGTCCACCGTTGCCCCGCGTTCCTGAATCAACTGGATGATCTTGAGCGACGGTGATTCGCGCAGATCGTCAACATCCTTCTTGTACGAAATACCAAGCACAAGAATTCGTGCGCCGTGGAGGCATTTACTTCGCCAGTTCAAAGCCTCAGCTAGACGATCGACAACGTGGTGCGGCATGGACGTGTTGATTTCGCCGGCAAGTTCGATGAATCGCGTCGGGAACTCATATTCGCGCGCTTTCCAGGTAAGGTAGAAGGGGTCAATCGGGATGCAGTGCCCTCCCAGCCCTGGGCCGGGATAAAATGCCGAAAAGCCGAACGGCTTGCTTTTTGCAGCGCCAATGATTTCCCAGATGTCCAGCCCCATCCGCTGGCAGAGCAGCTTCAATTCATTCACCATGGCAATGTTGACGCTGCGGTAGATGTTCTCAAGCAGCTTGGTCATTTCCGCGGCGCGGGATGAACTGACCAGCACAATCCTGTCGAATGCTGCTTCATACAGGTTCTTTGTGGCCAGGGCGCTGGCAGCATTGACACCCCCGACCACCTTGGGGACCTGGTGGGTTTTGAATTTCGGATTGCCGGGGTCTTCTCTTTCCGGCGAAAAGGCGAGCATAAAATCCGCGTCTGGGGAATCGATGCCGGCAGGCGCACCGTTTTCCACGGTGTAGGGAACAACAGGACAACGCAAACCGGAGCGCTCCAGGATGGGCAACACCACCTCTTCGGTCGTTCCGGGATAGGTGGTGCTTTCAAGGACTACAAGCTGGCCCGGCCGCAAGTGCCGGCCAATAGATTCAGCCGTATTCTGGATATAAGTGAGATCGGGTTCGCGGTGGTCGTCGAGAGGAGTCGGAACGCAGATAATAATGGCGTCCATCGACCGAAGGTCCGCAAAGTCAGTGGTTGCCTGGAATCGCCCGCTGCTCAGCGCATCTGAAATTTCAGCATCCGGGATGTGCTTGATGTAGGTGCGACCTTTCCGGAGAAGGTTTATCTTGTTCTCGTCAATGTCAAAGCCCGTCGCGCAGATGCCCTTGCTGGAAAAAAGCAAAGCGATGGGCAGGCCTACGTATCCAAGCCCAACAACTCCGACCCGAACGGTCTTCTGTTGAAGGCTTTTGTTGAATGCTGCCAGGAGTCCGGTTTGTGATGGCACTCTGTTCTCTGATGTCATGTCGCTGTGTCCTGCCTTCCTTGTTCAAAAACGTGATTATAAGCCGCAAGCAAATTTTTCTGCAATCGCAGGCCGGCGTTTGCCCGGGCCGAATTAATGTGTCGGCAGTATTGCGCATCTGTTCGATGGCTCCGGACATTGCAAAGTTCCTGTCGTCGAGCTGCCGAAGTCAGTGCTGAACGCATTGAACGGGCCCTCGCGAAAAGTTAGAAAATACAAACTATTTTGATTCATTTTTTCTACTTTTCCACAGGTCGCGCGAGTGTTAAGACTTAGTTGGTAGCTGGACAGGCGACCGTTGCGACAGAAAGCCGCAGGCTTTCGCGCGGTATCCTGCTTGAGTAGGGGAGGGGACAATGGCAAATGCAATCAAGACCCTGGAATGGAAATCAATGTCTCATGGCCCTGCGAAAATCAAAACCCTTCTTGTGGACGAAGATCCGAGCGATGTCCGCTACTACTACGGTATGCTTCGCGCCCTCGGCCATGAAGTTGCCATTGCCGGATCCTATTCGGAAGGGATGTCACTCCTTGGCCGGGAAGGGTTTGACATGGTGATTGTCGGGCAGGGAAGTCCCGCCTTTGAAGGGCGCGAAGTCATGGCCCGTGCCATGGAAATCAACCCGGAGACGCCAGTGCTCGTGGTGGCGCGGACGCTCGACATCGATTGCTATCTGGAAGCGTTGGAGATGGGGGCCGTAGACTATCTGGAGCGGTGCGCCGCGCCGCGTGATTTCATGCGGGCCGTTGATGCTCATCTGCAAATAAAAACAGCCGCTTAATTGCTGCAATTAAAGTTGTGCCCATACGTCAGAGTTCGGGGGCCTTATCCCGATGGGCTGGAAGGAACCCCGAACCGGGAATTATAAGGGTTTGAAGATTGGGAGTTCAGCGCGTGACGCGCATCTCTTGAGTTACCACCCGCGGTTCCTCTTCAGGAATAATCTCGAAAGTGGTTTCGATTTTGGCTGTCTTGCCGATCATTGCGCTTACCGAACAATACTTGGTTTCCGAAAGGTGGATCGCTTTCTTGAGCGCTTCGGGCTGGACACAGCCCCTGAGCTTGTGCCTGATTGTAACGCGCGTGAACGCGGTGGGCGGCTCGGTTTGTTGTTCGGCGTGGAGTTCGACATCATAGCCGGTTACGCGCTGACGCATTTTCCGCAGAATTCCAATCACATCAAATGCCGTGCATCCGCCGAGCGCGAGCAGCACCAGTTCGATGGGCTTGGCGCCTGTATTGCCGTGGGCATCGTCCATGACCACAGCATGCCCTGAGCCGGATTCTCCCACAAACTGCCGCCCTTCATCAACGGTCGTCAAATGAAGTTTTGCCTGGACCATGGGTACCTTCTAAAAGAGACTCCCTTTCCGTTTGGCTATGGGTTGTCCGACGCCAGCGCTATTTCGTCGCACTCTGCGCGGCTGGCGAACCGGTGGATGTTGCAGCCTTAATGATCCAGTCCGTGCTTACGGACTTGGGGCGGGTAATCGGCGTGCCAAGCAATCGGTTGAGGACAAGTTGCGAGCACATTCCGAGAGCGCGCGAAACGCCGAACAGGACCGTGTAGTAGTCAAACTCGGTCAATCCAAACAGGTACAGCAGAGATCCGGAACCGGCGTCAACGTTTGGCCAGGGGTCCTTGACCTTGCCCTGCTCCTTGAGCACCTGCGGAGTAATATGGAACAGGCGGTCAACGATCTTGAACACCGTGTCGTTGGGGCAAACGCGGTTGCCGAATTCATGGAAGGCTGTAAAGCGCGGGTCGGTGACGCGGAGGACCGCATGGCCGTAACCCGGCACCACACGACCGCTGTTAAGCGTTTCCCAGACGTACTCGCGAAGCTGGTCATCGGTGGGCACGCCGTTGTACTTGTTGCGGACTTCCAGGACAAAATGCAGGCACTCCTGGTTGGCCAGCCCGTGAAGCGGTCCGGCAAGGCCGTTCATTCCAGCCGACACAGCATAGTACGGGTCAGACAGCGCCGAACCAACCGTGTGGCAGGTGAACGCACTCACGTTTCCGCCTTCATGATCGCAGTGCAGCGTCATATAGAGTCGGATCAGGTTCCGGAACTGTCCGGTAGGATCCGGCAATCCCAGCATAGCGGCGAAATTGGCGCCCCAGTCAAGATTGAGGTTGTGGGGCAGCGGTTCGCCTTTGCGCGTGTGAATGCGGTAGATGCCCGCCGCGATGCCAGGGAGCACTGCAAGCAGGCGGAGCGCATCTTCCAGCGTCGGTTCCCAGTAATCCGGCTTGTGCATCCCTTCCGAATACCTCTTGCGGAAAATGGACTCACGTTCCATGGAGAGGATGGCGGTGCTGAACATGGCCATCGGATGGGTGTCGGCCGGCAAAGCTTTCAGGACGTCCCATACGTATCCGGGAACCTCTGCGCGCTGACGGAATTCCTGGTGCAGATCGGCCATCGCTTCTGCATCCGGCAACTCCCCGGTGCAAAGCAGGTA
The DNA here is from genome assembly GCA_021789565.1 of Acidobacteriota bacterium. The sequence continues at coordinate 2,147 of JAJYJL010000440.1, read as the reverse complement.
GAAGATTTCTTCCGGAAGGCGGTCTTTCAGGTCGCCGATGGGGATTCCACGAACCACCAGACCCGTGTCCGGCTCCACAACAGATGTGTCGCAGACAAGGCCCTTCACACCTCTCATGCCGCCGAAGACCTGGCTGACGTTTACCTCGGACACGACGGCGGTGCCGTGCTCGGCAACTATTTTATGTACTCGTTCCCGAAGAACTGGCGCCTGTTCTGCCAGGCGGTCATGTAATTTTCCCATTTTTAACTCCCGTTCCAACCCTTTATTCTACAATAACTTGTATGCCGCAATCGAGCTTTGGGCAGTGAGGGCTGTCACAGCCATTGGTGATTCCGCGCACAGTCATGTTGATCTGGCGTCGAATCTAAAGGGCTGCGAAACGCTCACACATCTGCGGAATTACTCGATCTTGATATGCACATCATTGCGGAAGCGCAAATGCCACGTAAGTACCGCCCGAAGGCGCGCCCCACTTTCCGCCCCCGGCCCCAATCACCACGTACTGCCGGCCGCTGACCTCGTAGGTGGCGGGGGTCGCGTTTCCGGCAAAAGGTAACGTGGCTTCCCAGAGAAGTTTGCCTGTGGCCTTGTCGAAAGCGTGGAACTTGTTGTCGTGGTCAGTGGCAGCTATAAATATGACCCCTCCAGCCGTCACCAGCGGGCCTCCATAATTTTCGCTGCCCGTGTTGCGAATTCCCTTTTTCACAAGTTCCGGAAACTCACCAAAGGGAATCTGCCACGCAATCTTGCCGGTGTTCAGGTTGATGGCATTCAGCGTCCCCCATGGCGGCTTCACGGCCGGATATCCGTCCGGGTCGAGAAACTTGTTGTAGCCGTCGCTCATGTATTTCAGCCAGGGTCCCATTTCGGCCTTGTTCCATGCCGCCTTTGCCATGGTTTCCTTACCCGTGGCCAGATAAACCGCGATGGCGTGAACAGGCGCCTTGCCAAGTTGTGCAAACGCCGGCATGCGTCCGCCGCCTTTATTGATGATGTCCGCCAGTTGTGATTCGTTGTACTTCTTTCCAATGTTTTTGAGTGACGGAAATTCCGGCGGGCTGCCGCGCAAATCTGAACGGTGGCAACTGGAGCAGTTGCTCAGATAAAGCTGGCGGCCGTTCACAAGCCCTTGAGTTTTCGGCCTTGGAACAAGCCGCAGAATCCAGGCCATGACGTTGGCGTTCACATAAAGCAGACCTGTGGATGGATCATACGCCGGGCCTCCCCATTCGCCGCCGCCATCAAACCCCGGAAATATAACGGTGCCCTGGCGGCTGGGAGGAATGAATTGCCCTCCGTAACGAAGTTTTCGCATCCGCGCAAGGATTGACTGGCGGGCCGCAGGCGTCCTGTCGGTCACAATCGCCGGACTGAACTCCTGCCGGGCAAACGGCGGCGGCAGCAATGGAAATGGCTGCGTCGCTGCGGTCTTTTCGCCGTCCACGTCAGACGCCGGAACTTTGCGATACTCAATCGGGAAAAGCGGCTTGCCCGTTTCACGATTAAAAAGGAACACGTAGCCGGACTTGGTGATCTGGGCCACGGCATCCACCTTCCGGCCGTCGTGCTCCACGGACACCAGCGCGGGTGCAGAGGGGAAGTCGCGGTCCCACAGGTCGTGCTTTACTGCCTGGAAATACCAGACCAATTGGCCTGTGTTCGCATCAAGCGCCAGCAAGCAATTGGCATAGAGATCATCGCCAATGCGGTCCGAGCCGTAAAAGTCAAACGCGGCGGACCCCGTAGGGACAAATACCAGGCCGCGCTTTACATCCACGCTCATGCCGGCCCAGTTGTTGGCTCCGCCGGTATATTTCCAGGCGTCTTTGGGCCAGGTCTCGTAGCCGGGTTCGCCGGGGCGCGGGATGGTGTGGAAAATCCAGCGCATCTTGCCCGTGCGAACGTCGAATGCGCGAATGTCACCGGGCGGGCAGGGAAGGTCTTCCGGCAAGGCGCTGCCCATGATAATCAAGTCCTTGTAGATAACGCCGGGGCTGGTGTCGGTGACGGTCAGATCTTCAGGCGGGCGGCCCAGACCGTCGCGAAGGTCAATGTGGCCCGACTGACCGAAAGATTGAATGGGCTTGCCGTTTTTTGCGTCAAGCGCGTAGAGGTTGTGGCCGGCAACAAAAAAGATTCGCTGG
>JAJYJL010000439.1 GCA_021789565.1 Acidobacteriota bacterium | reverse complement strand
TTGATTTTTTCCGGCAGACGACCTCGCCGGAGGACATCCAGGCGATTTACCTTGCCGGGGGCACGGCGAAAGTGGGGGGGCTCCTGGAACTGTTAAAGGAAGAGTTTAATGTTCCGGTTGAAATGATGGACCCCTTTCGCAAGGTGAATATCAACCCGGCGCGGTTTGACGTGGATTATGTGGCAGGAGTGTCCCCCCTCGTGTGCGTTGCGATGGGGCTGGCCCTGAGGAGTTTCGACACGCCATGATGAAAATCAACCTTCTCGGACAGGACGGGCCGGAACGGATGCTTGCCGTGGGTTCCTCCGCATCGGCCCGCCGGGTCCTTGTCTTCGTGGTTGCACTGGCTGTGTCAATGAGCGCAGTCGGCTTTGTTTACTATTACTGGAGCCGACAAATCAGCCAGGCACAGGCGACGCTCCAGCGAGAACAGATCCGGCAGAAGGAACTGGCCTCTGTGCGGGCCCATAACCAGGAATATCAGAGGCAGCTCAAGACCCTTGAAGAACGCGTTCAGACAATCCAAAAGCTACAGACGAAGCGCCAGGGTCCGGCGGACTTGATGGAAGGATTGGGGGAAACAGTGGACCAGGCACGCAACCTTTATCTTTTGCAGGTGACTCCCGAGGGGAACGTATTGCACATCCGCGGGGAGGCGAGTCAGGTTCCGGCGATTGCACAGTTTATTAAGGCGCTGATCAAATCGCCCTGGTTCGGCGATGTCAAGCTGAGGCAGTATTACCAGGACAACCAGAATGGCCGCACCAACTTCAAGTTCAACCTCGACTGTGCCTACGTTCCCCCGGAAAAGGCGGCGCCGGCCGCTGGCGTGAAACCGACGATGGTGTCGCTGCCGCCGGCGGGCGGAAGGTAGGTGAGGAGGCTGCCATGGCCCTTAAATTCAATGACCTGTCGGCCGGCGTTCAAGCAGCCGTTCTGGTTGTTTTGGCGGTCGCTCTGGCGGGAACCATTTTCTGGTATTTCGCGCTGCCCGAATCCACTCAGCTGGACAGCTTGCAGCAGCAGGTGAAAAGGCTGCGCGCAGAGAACGATCGCAACGAAGCCTTTAAGCGTGAGCAGACGGAATACCTGAACCGCATTGCACAACTCAGTGAGCAATTGAAGACGCTGGAATCGATTGTTCCCGACGAACCTGCCACAGATGTTTTTGTAAGGTCTGTCTATGACACCGGCCTTAACAGTGAGGTGCATATTCGGACTTTTATATCGCAACCGCAGGTGAGCAAGGAGCTTTATGTTGAAATGCCGTTCCGGCTACATCTGGATGGGACCTATTACCGGCTGCTCCAGTTTTTTGACCGTCTGGCCCATGACCAGCGGATCGTAACGGTGTCCAACCTGACTCTGGGAACTCCGGAGGGCGGTGGCATGGGTTCCTACAAAGTCTCGCTTGATGAGACGGTAGGAGCCAACTGCGTGATTACTACCTATTACAACCGGCCCGAAAGCGGAACCACGGCCAAAGGGAAAAAGGGACCGAAATAGGATGAGGGTAGTGGAATGATCAGGCAACCGATACGACGTTTGTGGTTAAGCCGCCCGGCGATCTGCCTGGCGATAGCGTCGGCGATGCTCCTGGGCGATGGAACTATCGTGCGGGCGAGTGGCGAGAATGACTCCGGCCGTGGCGCCGGTGATGCGGCCGCAGTCCCAATCAGGACAGCATCTGCGAAACGGAGCCGGCAACGTCCGGCTGAAGAACGGGCCAGGGTGAATGCACTAGCCGGGAAAAGGGACCCCTTCAAGATTCCACCGCCTCCGAGCTTGAACGGTGGAAGGGACGATATGAACGTATCTCTTCCGCCCGGGGTGCGTGGTTTGGTGATCGGACAACTTCGCCTGAAAGGTATTGTTCGTGAAGACGCGAGTAACACAATGATCGCCGTAGTCACAAACCGCGCAAACCTGGCCTATTTTCTGCATGTTCGCGAAGAGGTTTACAACGGCGTCGTCAGCAGGATCACGCCGGATGCGATTTATTTTCAGCAGAAACGTCTGGACTCCGGCGGCCGGGTTGATGCGCGGGAGGTCGTCCTGAAACTGGGGCGTGAGCGCCAGGAGGAAAGATGAAACGAAATTACCTCTTTATACCCGCGGCAGCCATTGCGGTGTTTGGGCTTGCCTGGGGGGCCGTCGTTCACGGCAATACCAAGGCAACCGGAATGCTGTTGGAGAGCGTGGCCAGCTTGCCGCCCGCCCCTGCCGGGGGCAAGACAGGCACTGCTCCCTTCACTCCGGAACCGCAGTTGAGCCAGGTCACGGACATTTCAATCCGGACGGCGGACAGTGGCAGGGGAACAACTATTGATGTTTTGACCAGCCGCCTCACGCGCTATCGAATCACCCGCATGGACAGCCCGGACCGGCTGGTGCTGGATCTTGAAGGAGCACAGAACGCCACGGACCGTTGGAGGTATGCTTCCGACTCGCCCTTTCTGGCCAGGGTCCGCGTGGGAAGGTTCAGCCCGGAGTACGGCGGTGTTATCCGGATAGTTGCGGACCTTAAGGGCGGTCCGGTTTACAACGTAGACTGCCGGCCGACCGGTTTCCTCATCGAACTGACAACCAAAGGCAGCACCCCTCAGCGAGAGGGCCCGCGAACTGTACCAGTTGAAACTCGGCCAAGAACCTCTGCTCCGGCAAAAGAGCCGATGGCACTCCGGCAGGTTTCAGAGCCCACGGCCGCCGAATCAGCCTCCCGGCAGGAGAAAACGCTTGCGACGCACGCTTCCGGCGTCATTGCATTGAAGAAGGATTTGCGCCTGCCTGTCGCAACCCAGTCACACTCTTTTGAGGCCGGCTCTGCAGTTCCGGCGGCGAGACCGAGGGTCCGGAAGCAGGAGTTTCCGGAAGCGGTGCAGGCTGCCAAGGCCGCAAAATTGGTGAGAACGACCAACGAAGCAGCTCTCAGTAAGGTTGAGGGACCCGTTAAACAAAATGTGGAGTTGCAGAGCGGACCCAAGTATACCGGCAAGAGGATTTCCCTGAACCTGAAGGATGTTGACCTCAAGGACTTTTTCAGGCTGATTCATGAGGTCAGCGGCCTCAACATCATTGTTGACCCGGATGTGTCCGGGACAGTTACGGTGGTTCTTGACGACGTGCCGTGGGACCAGGCGCTTGCGCTGGTACTGAACGACAACGGGCTCGGCGACCGCCTGGAAGGGAATGTTCTTCGCATCGCTAAGATGTCAACCCTGACGCAGGAACAGGAGGAAGAGCAAAAGCTGAATCTTGCCAGGGAGGGGTCTGCGCCGCTGGTGACTGTTTTCCGTCAGTTGAACTACGCCAAAGCGGCTACCCTCGCTGTTCTGCTGAAGACCTGGGTAGGCGGAGGGGCCCTGAGCCGGAGGGGTAACGTCCTTGTGGACGAACGTTCTAACACTTTGATCATCACCGATATCGCCTCGCACATTCCCAGGATCGAGGCCATCGTCGGGAAACTGGATCAGAAGGCTCAGCAGGTTTCTATTCAGGCCCGGATCATCCGCGCCACATCAGACTTTGCGCGCAACCTGTCGACGGCGCTTGCGTTTGCTCAGAGGAATGGTTCAGGAAGCCTTACCCTCGGCGGCGCCACAGGCAATCCGGTTTCCGGCGAGCCGCTGGTTCCACCCACGGTTACGACGTCTTCGGCCACGGGTTTCGGGGTCTTTGTACTTTCCAACCTGGGCAGGAATTATGCAATCAACGCCGCCATCGCGGCAGCCGAAAGTCATGACCAGGCAAAGACCATTTCGCAGCCGTCCATCGTCACCCAGAACAACGTGGAAGGTACAGTGATCCAGGGGACACAGATCCCCATCCAGACGACGATCAATAACACGATCAGCGTCCAGTATGTGCAGGCGTCCCTGCAACTGAAGGTCATGCCCCAGGTCACGCAGGATGGCAACGTCTTCCTTACCATCGATGTGCAGAACTCTTCTCCGGGGCCCGCGCTGACACTCGCCGGCCCGACCATCAACACACAATCCGCTACCACGCAGGTGCTGGTGCCGAACGGAGGAACCGTGATTTTTGGCGGCGTCACCGTCCACACCAAATCAAACTCTTCCACCGGCATTCCCTTGCTGGAGAACATCCCGATTTTCGGGCACCTCTTCAAGAGCACGACCACCCAGAGCAATGACCAGGAATTACTCTTCTTTGTGACGCCAAAGATTTTGACCTAGCAAAAGGTCCTCTGCCCGGCTCCCACCCCGTAATTCGTAGTAAAATCTATATTCCCGAACGAGGAGGCGTTGGCTTCCTCGTTTCATTTTCATACCATGAACTCATGCGAACTTCAGGACCCTTACGGAGCAAGGCGGGAACGCCTGCGGTTGAAATTGGGGCGCAAAAAGATCGGCACACTGCTGATCACCAGCCTGCCCAATATTGCGTACCTGACCGGTTTCCGCGGAAGCGCGGGGGTGGCACTGGTCGGGCCATCGGGAAGCGTTCTCTGGGTTGACCCGCGATATACTCTTCAGGCGACTAAGCATGCAGCGGGAGTCGAAGTTATCGAGGCGAAAAGCGGCCTTTTGAAGGAAGCTGGCGGCTGGATCCGGAAGAAGCGCCTCGGGCCGGTTGGCTATGATGACGCAGCCCTCACATGCCGCGCATTTGCGGGTCTTGAGAATGCCGCCGGGCCCCGCATAGGGTGGATTCCGGCGGGCGGGATGGTTGAAGACCTGAGAATGGTGAAGGATTCAGGCGAAATAGAGTTGATTCGAAAAGCAGGGAAATTGACAGGGGCGGTTTTCGAAGAGGTGCGCGGAGAAATTCGGCCCGGGGCGCGAGAAAGCGACGTTGCGGCCGAGATTGAGTACCGCATGAAGCTGAAGGGCGCCGACGGGGCGGCTTTTGAGACCATCGTTGCTTCCGGCGAACGGAGTGCCTGGCCGCACGCCAGGCCATCAGCCAAGTTATTGAAGGAAAACGATTTGGTAATCGTTGACCTCGGTGCTATACTTGGCGGATACGCGGCAGATATGACGCGGACCGTTTATCTGGGCAAACCTTCAGCGCGGGTCCGGACCCTTTATAACAAGGTCCGCGAGGCACAGGATCGTGCGACTCGGATTGCAACGGAGGGCCGGCTGGCTGGAGACGTTGATGCAACTGCCCGGAAAGTGCTGGAAAGAAGAAAGCTGGAGCGGTATTTCACGCACAGCACAGGGCACGGTGTAGGACTTGAGATTCACGAAATGCCCCGCGTAAGCCGAGGCGATAAATCGCGGCTTCGGAAGGGGTGTGTTATAACAATAGAGCCGGGTGTCTACCTCGAAGGCTTCGGAGGAGTCCGGATTGAGGACACGGTCCTTGTAACCGACGGAAAACCGGAGATCCTGACACCGGCAATCAAAGACGCCTGGTTTACCTATTAGGATTGGAGCACGGGGGAAATATGCCCGGCAAGAAACCGTCCCGCCTGGGAGAAGCGGGGTCTGAAAAAGGCTGGGAACTGAAAGAGATCCAGCAACTGATCGACCTGCTGATCGAGCGGGAAGTTGCAGAATTTGAGATGGAGAAAAATGGGACGCGGATCCGCATCCTAAGGCGGGCACCCGTGGCGGCTGCCCCCGGTCCCGCTGCGATGGGGAATCCAAGCGGCGATTCCTTTATGCCGCCGGCGGAAACTGTTGCCAGCCCGGCGGCTGTCCTGTCCCAGGAGCCCGTCGCACCGGAGCCGCAACCCGAGGCATCTACAGAGAAAGTTCACGTTCTAAAGTCACCTATCGTAGGGACGTTCTTTGCGGCGCCTTCGCCGGATACTCCTCCTTATGTCATCGTGGGTGACAGTGTCCACGTGGGTCAGGTGCTTTGCATTGTTGAGGCCATGAAGCTGATGAATGAGATCGAATCGGAGTTCGCCGGCGAGGTTGTACGCATCCATGTAGAGAACGGCCAGCCGGTGGAATACGGACAGCCCCTCTTCACCATCAAGCCCTCATAAGAACCGGAGTTTCAGAGTGACCGGTACCGGGTCGCCGGAGGACTCGTGACCGTACCGGCCAACGTGACGCATGTTTGGAAAGATTCTGATAGCTAACCGGGGAGAAATTGCTCTGCGGGTGATCTGCGCCTGCAAAGAACTGGGAATCCCTACGGTTGCCGTTTATTCCGAGGCCGACCGTTATTCGCTCCATGTGCGGTTTGCGGATGAGGCCGTCTGCATCGGTCCTGCAAGGAGTTCAGAAAGTTATCTCAATGTGGCCGCCATCATCTCGGCGGCTGAGATCACTGGCGCCGAGGCCATCCATCCCGGGTACGGGTTCCTGGCTGAAAATCCCAAGTTCGCCGAGGTCTGTGAGACCTGCAAGCTGACTTTTATCGGTCCCCCACCCGAAGCGATCCGTCTGATGGGCGACAAGAACATGGCGCGAAAGCGCATGGCAGAACTCGGCCTGCCCGTGCTTCCGGGGACGGAGGTTCTCGCGTCGGAAGAAGAGGCTCTGAAAGCCGCCGGCGGGATCGGATATCCCGTCATGGTGAAGGCTGCGGCAGGTGGGGGCGGCAAAGGGATGCGGATCATCAATTCCCCCGCAGAACTGCCAAAGCTTCTACAGATGGCGCAAAATGAGGCTGAGGCCTCGTTCGGCTCGTCGGATGTCTATCTGGAGAAGTATATTTCTTCGCCCCGGCACATTGAGTTTCAGGTAATGGCCGACCGCTATGGAAAGGTCATCCATCTTGGCGAGCGCGAATGTACGATCCAGCGTCGCCACCAGAAAGTGCTGGAAGAGTCTCCTTCCACCCAGATTGATGCTGAGACTCGCCAGAAGACTGGCGGCAAAGTTATTCAGGCGCTCAGAGAAGTTGGTTACACGAATGCCGGGACGGTCGAATTCCTGATGGAT
>JAJYJL010000438.1 GCA_021789565.1 Acidobacteriota bacterium | reverse complement strand
AGGGTGGATAACCTCAAAGCTCGTCTCGGCAGGGTCGCTATATGGTGTAGTTGACAGCTTTCGCCAACGCTTTCATCGAGACTTTCAACGGCACGCTGCGCGCCGAGTGCCTGGATACACATTGGTTCGCCACACTGGAAGAGGCAAAGGAGAAAATCGAAGCCTGGCGGAAGGAATATAATGAGAGCCGTCCTCACAGGGCGCTGGGGGAGAGGACGCCAAGCGAATTCGCCAATAAAGGCGCGGCTAGCCGCGCCTTCATTGAGTCACAAACAGCCGAAAGCTCACCCTAGAGTTGGCACAAAAAACCGAGGTCCCATCAGGTCGTTCACAAAAGCGTTTGACCTTGTTGAGGATTGTCGTCGCCGTCGCGGTCCACGCAAGCTGTACAAGGCAGAACGAAGGCAAGAAACTGCGGACTAAACTGAAACCTAAACTGCACGGGACAAGTGCCGCCACGGCCACAAGGGTGTCGTCAGCGCGCGAGCTTACGGCCGTTCAGGCACATATGCCCACAGGAATTCATCTTGGTGTGTCGCGTTACCGGCAATGCCACCAAAACGCGCTGGAAAACGCTAGTGTAGTGTCCACGAATTAACTGGACAACGTTTTCGGCCTTTTTCGACTGCGCGGCTGAGTACAACCAGGTTGAATCTGTTCCAAAGTCTGGCGGCAGCGCGAGAGTTTTTCCTTGATCGATTCCACGGTCGCTGTCCAGACAAAAGGTTGGGGATGGGCATTCCACGCGGCCAGGAATTCGGTGATCGCTTTCTCCAGATCCTCCACACTGTGGAACGATCCTCGGCGAACGCGCTTGGTGGTCAACTCGGCAAACCAGCGCTCGATGAGATTCAGCCAACTGGAACTGGTCGGCACAAAGTGGGGGATGAAGCGCGGATGCCGTTGAAGCCAAGCTCGCACGTTAGGATGTTTGTGGGTGCCGTAATTGTCCATCACCAAGTGCAAGGGCGCCGGGCCGGGAAATTCCTGGTCCAGACGGCGCAGGAATTTCAAGAATTCCTGATGTCGGTGGCGCGCCAAACACTGCCCGATGACCCGGCCCTCGAGCACCTCCAGGGCCGCAAACAGGTTGGTCGTGCCGTTCCGCTTATAGTCGTGCGTCAGCGTGCCGCAGCGTCCCTTCTTCAAGGGCAGGCCGGGCTGCGTGCGGTCCAGCGCCTGAATCTGGCTCTTCTCATCTATGCAAATCACCATTGCCTGCTGGGGAGGATTCAGATAAAGGCCGACCACATCGGTCAGCTTCTCCAGAAACTTGGGATCACGCGAGAGCTTGAAACGCTTCACCCGGTGCGGCTTCACCTGATGACTGCGCCAGATGTTGCTGACGGTGGACTTGCTCACCCCCTGGGCCTTGGCCATCAGGCGGCAACTCCAGTGAGTCATGCCCGGGGGCTTGGTTTGCAGGGTCGCATCCACCAGGGCCTTGATCTTCTCCGGCCCATACGTCGGCTTGCGTCCGCGCCCCAAGGCGATCTGCCAAAGGCCCTCCAGGCCTCGCTCGGCAAAACGGGTGCGCCACAAGGTCACGGTCTTGCGATTGGTTCCCAATTGCCGGGCGATCGCGCTCTCCGAGTGGCCGTCGGCTGCAGCCAAGACGATGCGACAGCGCAGCGCCACCTGTTGGGGCGTTCCGTGGGCACTCAGCCATTGAAGAATTTCTTGCTGCTGACGGGGGCTCAGAATCAATACAGAAAGTTTTCGGGACATGATCCAGCATAAACTGAACTCGGTCATCTGTCCATCTATTTGTTGGACACTACATTAGCATATGCGTGTGAGGTAATGGCAACTGGTATCGGTGGTCTGAGTTTTGATGAGCTAACAGGCAAGCTCCGTAACGATTTACGGAACATATACCGGCAGCACATCCATCCCTATTACGAGCCCCATGAAAGGGACGGTGCCTTACAGCTTTTGTTGACCGCACAAGTGGACGGTGGTAACACCGCTGCTATCCTATTCAAATCTAGCCGAAGCTTCCTTACACAGGTGGGTGCTCCATACGAGTTTGTGGGGATCGGAAGAGACCTCGCCTATTATTTCATGAAGAAACAAAGGACGTTCGCTACCAAGCAGGACCTTCGACTTTATGACCCCGAGTCTGAGGATGAGTTGCCGCGCTTAGAGGACGCCCTCCCCACCGTGCGTACCGTCATGCGAGAAATCCAGGAAAACGTACCATACTGCGGGCAAGGTGCGCGAATTCTGATAGTTCCACATGACGGCGAGCCGAGTTATGAGCTTACCGAGTAAGGTTTTGACCAACGCGCTCTCGCTGCCTTTAGGGCAATCTCTTTGCGCCGCCGTGGGCTGAGAGCCTTCGCACGGGCAGCGCCGCCCTTCGGGCCGCCGAGCTTCCCGAGGGCGACGGCAGCGGGATTCTTCTCGCGGGCTTGGATATGGTCAAACACCTTCTTGGCAAGCAAAATAGGGTCTGTTCTTGAGCGTTTAGGCATACCCCATTCTGACTCGAAGCAAATGTCACGTCAAGGCAAATTGGCATGAAATTCAAATTGGCCCACTACCAACGGGAGTGCCCCTGCCCGTGAATCCTGACGCCGAAGGATCGTAGTTGGCGTACCGTTATAAATCCGGAAATCTGTCCGCCACGGGTGTCCCTACGGGTCTCCATTCGGGGATGAAAATCTGACCTTCGGCCAGCACGTCCGGCAAGGGAGGAGACTTTGCTCGGGGAAATGATTGGTGAATCAAGGGGGAAGTGGACGGAAAGAAGAATTCTTTCGGTGGTTAGCGGGTTTACAGTGGAAGTCTCATTCGAAACTGCGGGCAAATTGCTTGGAATCGACACCATGGAAGTTGGAACTTACTGGGCGGAGTCGTGGCCGGACGGTACCCTGTATGGAGAAGGGCAGGGAGTCGTGAACGGCGCTGACGGCTGCAACGCCACTTGGAAGGGCCAGGGCGTGAGCAAGTTCGTCGGCGGAGGCGCGGTCAGTTACAGGGGTGCAATTTACTTCAACACGACTTCACCCCAACTGGCGCGGTTGAATGACGACGCCACTGTTTTCGAGTTTGACGTCGATGCCGAAGGCAACACGCACTCGAAGCTGTGGGACTGGAAGTAAATGTGATTCTGGCCGGTGTAACGATGATGCAGACGGCGGCTCCGTGAGCTAAGTGGGGGGGCTCCAGCATCTGCCATTAGCCCCATGACTCGGTAGCCGGTTTGTCTGCGCCGGGGATCTTCAGTGATAGGTTATGGGCTGATTTTCAGATGGAATCAAATCTGAGTGGGCGAGGGAGAGCGGCCGATGAAGGTTCGAACGAAGCCTGCCAGGTCGATTAGAACGGTGCCGAGCGAATGCTGGCGGTAGATGTATCTCTCCACCATTTCCATCGTCTTCGGGTCATTCACTTCGGCGTTGATCACGAGCACTTTTCCCACCATGCTCGGCCAGACCTCGCCAAAGCCGTAGCCTCGGCCTGCGGGCGCGCCGCAGGAACACCGGAGGTCCAGGATGGCGGTGTCAAACGATTTACGGTTGATATTCGCCAGGTCGATTCTTCCGTTTCCTGTTACCACTCTCCGGCTATCCAGTTTTTTCACCAGGGCCAGAAGGTTCCGGATGGCTTTCTCGCGCCCAACCGTCAGAACTTTTCGCTTCACCGTGTTATCAGCCATAAAAACTCTATTGACGAGGTGCTTGACTTCAGAATATGGGCTCGGAATTGAGATCTGACTGCAAAACCAATGCCCAATTTTTCGTCCGGGTGGCAGGAAAAGCGAGGTAAATGGCCGTTCATCTCAATAGATTCCTCTTCTCCACTCTGAGCGCGTGACGCTGGGCCGGAGGGGAGAGCGGTACATTGCGATCGTACCAAAGGGCCTCCTCCGCCGTTGCACCTTATCGCGAAGCACTTGAAAATAAAGGAATAACAGGATACCGAAACCCGCGAGAAGTTGCACAAACAAAGTCATCTGAAACGCCCCTCCCCGAGCGTCCGATAGTCCAAAATGACAACTCATGGTAACGTGCGGGCCCGCCCCTGACAATGTAACTTTAGTTCTATTGCTTATGGTACGGGGGCTGAACGGGCGGTGGTTTTCGATTTTCAGTTACGATATTAAATTTAATGCTTCTAATGACTTAGCTACATCTTGAACCAGTATTTTGTATTTTCTGCCCAGCTCGATCTGGGGTACCGGCCGTGGAGCAGGTCAAAAGCCGCCTTTGAAAATTCTCCGGTGGCCGTGTTCGCGCAGCCAAATCGGGTGGATTTTACGGCCAGCGCCAATGCTTCCGGAACACGAGGATCAGAAGGATGGACCTTCGCCCATGCGAGGGTCTGGGTACTCAAATAATTCGGTGCCGGGCCCATCTTCAGCAGGCGCTGCCATTCCTCGGCGGCTTCAGTTTGCTCTTTTTTGGTCAGGAACGCAGGGGGCTTTACCTTGCCCCCAGGATAAATCGCCACGAGCGCGCGGCCGATTTGGGGCCATTGCGGCCTGGGCGGATATCCGGGCTGACCGTTATAAGGGTTGGGTGGAGCGCACAGCGGCCCCTCGGTACCCCACCAGTTGTCGCGGTAAGCGTCGATTTCCTCAATCGGCGTTTCGCGGTTGAGCGTGGTGAAAAATGGACGCAGGCCTGGAAATTTGAGCATTGTGAACACCGCCGCAAAGCGCCGCGCCGCCGGAGTCTTCGCAGAATTGTAGGACTGGATACTGGCAGTGAGTTCGGGGGCAAAAGTTTCAACCGCGGGGGCGACTGACCGCGCCACGGCGGCGTTGCCCAGCAGCGCAGCGCGCGTCCAGACGGCAAGAGCGATTTCCCGGCGAAGATTTTCGGGAATGCCTGTACTGCGGACGGCTTTCGCTACCAAGGCGACAGGCAAGAAGCGATTGAAAACCATGACAGCATCGTCATCAAGTCGGGCCGCTGATGGATCGAAATCATTTTCGCCGGAAGATTCCCAAATAGGCTCGGGCATCTCCTGGCTTGAGTTTCCGCTGGTGATCGTGGCCGGAATGCGCGGGGCATTCTTGAAGAGTTCATCGAGGTTTGAGGCGAGTTGGAAGCCCAGCGCAAGAAAGAGGTTTACGGTCGAGGGCGGCGTTGGCCCGCTTGGGTAGCCCATTTCGCGAATATGCAAACGAGCGAGGCGTTCGCGTGCCTCACCTTCCCTCCCTTGCAAGACCAGCAGGCGCAGAGTATGAAAGGTTACGGAATCGTAGGCCTTCGATATCGGCGGGATGTGGTCGGCCGCTGCTTCAAGTTCCGCTAAATGCGGGCTGTGGGTAGCTGCATTCATGAGCGCCGCAACAAGCCAGGCTTGGGAATGCGTCCTTTGCCATTTCTCGAATGAGTGCGCGTAAGCCTCGGGACCGCCGAGCCGCAGCGTAGACATCCAATCGAGCAGATCACTTTTGGCGCGGATGTCTGCAAGCTTCAAATAAACGTCGCTGCGCAACATTGGCGGAGGGCCCCAATAGCTTCCGCTCTCCGCCACGCGGGGAAACAAGAGCTTGAAATCAGTCACGTCCTGCCGAAAGTTCGGGTCGCCCGAAAACTTTGTCATGTTATCGGCCAGCTTAACAACGCGCTGGCGCGGGTGCAGGCGGAATTCGATAAAGCCCCGCAACTGCTTGGCGGCATGGTCGTATTTGGCATAACGCGGATTCGAAAGGATGGCCTCAACCTCTGATTCCGCCTGAGCCAGCGCCGCCAGGTCCGGCCCGGGTTTTCCCACCATAGTGGCTTTGCGCACAAGCGACCTCGCCACAAGATAGGGAGCAATCGTGCTCCAGGGTGACGAAGAATCCTTGGCGATGGCGCGGAAGTCCGCCACAGACTGGTCGTAACCGCCGGAGTAAAAGTAGGCTGCGGCAATTTGATAGGCGCGGGCTTTGCGTGCGATGGCCGGCGCAGTTGAAGGGAGCGGGCTGGGAACAGCATCGCCTTCATAGCAATTTCCAAAAACCATCTGCTGGGCAGTTATCCAGTTTTTGACTACAGGGCTCGATTCGCCAAACTGACCTGCAAGCCGTTTGTATGTGCTGACCGCTTCGCGGAATGCGTCCTGCTGGCAGTTGGGGAACTGGCCGTAACTCATCCAGCCGGACAGTTTCGAAAAGGTTTGCCGGTAGATTACCGGTCCAGGTTCGGAGCCTGGGATAAGAAATTTCGACGGAACCGGCAGCCCGTGTTCTAGTTGGCCCACGACAGAAAACCATACTGATTCCCAATCATTTTCTCCTCCCTGGGGTTTGCCAGATTGCGACGCCTGTCGTTGCACCGCCCGGTAAAGCGAGATCGGTTGATCGGCGACCTGCTTCATGCCACTTTCCCAAAGGACTTTCAACTCGTCCCGCCTTATCGGCCAACCGGCCAGGTTTCGGTAAGCCACGAAGAGGTAAACGCTCCCGTAGTTCGGCTGGATGACCCCCAGGTTCCCTGTTGCGTATGAAAGGGTTGGCTGCAGCAACCCTGTATTTGCGAGCAGTGTGACGGCCTGCGGATCGGGATGTAGCGTATTGATGAAAATCGGCTCGGGCATGAACGCCTGCGGGCTGCAGGCGCGTGACAGACGCAAATGGTAAATGGCAAGGGCCAGGAGGGCGGTCGCGAGCAGTGCGAGCTTGATCCTGGTTCTCATTTCCTCAAACACCCGATGGGCATCTGTCTTGAGGAGCAGGCGGCAGTTTCCTTATTTTGTCCTCGCCATCGTACTTTCAAACGCGGCCCGTGTCCAGCCGCTCGCGTCGAAGATGTAAAGCCGGCGGCCACTCGGGAGACGCGGCGCAAATTCGTCGGTGCTGATCCCGATGCTCTTACGGCAAAGAGGTTCTTGGAAATCGCCTTGTGACTGAAGACGAAACAGAATGGAGGG
>JAJYJL010000437.1 GCA_021789565.1 Acidobacteriota bacterium | reverse complement strand
AGCAAACGCAAAAGCAGAATAACATACAGCAGAAGCACCGCAAGAGTGCCGATGAAACCGCGCTCTTCGGCAAACGCAGCAAAGATGGCATCCGCGTGGGAAACCGGGATGAATCCCAACTGACTTTGCGTCCCGTTGCCCAGCCCTCTTCCCCACAAGCCACCAGAGCCAATGGCAATCTTCGTCTGAGTTACCTGGTAACTGGAGCCTTGGGTGTTCTGCTTGGGATGAATAAACGCTTCCAGCCTTCCGCGCTGGTACGGACGTAACAAATACCAGCCAGCTGGCAGTGCCAACAGCCCTATCAGTCCCAAAACCATGATCTGCCGGCGTCGAATGCCCGCCATAAATGCACCTGCTGCCAAAATCGGCAGCAATGTCAGCGCGGTTCCGAGGTCCGGCTCAATTGCGACTAATATCCCTGGCACACCGGCCAGGAGCCCCAGCTTGCCTAACTCTCCCCAAGTGAAGGCCCCTCTTCGCCTTTTGACGAATGTTGCCGCCACCGCTAGTATTATAACCAACTTGACAAGTTCTGACACTTGTAAAGTAAAACCGCCTATCTGAAGCCATCGATGGGTACCGGCCACACGCGGCCCCACAAACAGCACAGCCCCCAGAGCCAGCAGGCTGAGAAGGTATATCCAGGGCATGTGGACGAGGACCAGGTGATAGTCAAGCTGGCTCACAATCAGCGTCAGGGCGCACCCCAGCAGAAGCCAATAGACCTGCTTCTGAAACTGGCCGGCTAGCGGCGTCTGTGTGGTGGTGCTGTAGATTTCAATGAGGCCGACGCCAGCAATGACCATTACAATTGCGAACAGCGGCCAGTCGAAATCGTGAAAATTAAACGAATTCCTCATCGCTTGTCGTTACTCTCACTGTTCGGGCGCCACGGCGGCAGGCCGAGCCTTGTTGGCGATCTGGCTTACCAGTTGCGCGGGAGTACGGTTGCTCTCCTTTTCCTGATAGTAGGCCCTGATCACGTCTCCCGCGATGGGAGCGGCCACTGAGGAGTGCTGGCCTTGCATCACCAACACGGCCACCGCAATATTCGGGTCGGGCGAGGGCGAATAACCCACAAACCATGCGTTGTTCCGGTATTTCGCGTTGTGGGCTTCCTCCTGTAGTTGCGCGCTCACCACCTGCGCTGTCCCGGTCTTGCCAGCCACGTTCAGCCCCTGGCATCGGGCCCCTGCTCCGGTGCCTCCGGGCTCATTCACCACCCCCCACATCCCGTTGGTTACTGCCTGGACAGTCTGCTCTTGCAAAGGAAAGTTAGTGGTTGATTCACCAGGTGGATCGGTGCCTAGTTCCTTGAGTTCCTGGAGGGACGCCAGGTGTGGACGGGCAAGGTTTCCGCCGGAAGCGATTCCGCCGATCGCATAAGCCACCTGCAAAGGTGTTACCTGGACCGCACCCTGTCCGATCGCCACGGAGATTGTTTCCCCTGGCCACCACTGATGGTGGTAGACTCTGCGGACCCAATTGGGTGTGGGTATGAGCCCGGAGTCCTCATCCGGCAGATCGATTCCCGTCCGGTGTCCTAGCCCAAGATGCTCCGCATAGTAATCGATCTTCTGGATTCCCAGCATCTTGCCCAGGGTGTAAAAGTAAACGTCACAGGAGAGAACGATCCCTTTGTGAAGGTCTACGGTCCCGTGGCCTGGAAGATGCTGCCACCACGTCCAATCGTGATAGGTGTGCCCGTAAATAGTCACTTGACCGTTGCAATGAACAGTGAAGTCCGGCGTAACCGTTCCAGTTTCAAGCGCCGCCGTGCTCGTAATGATTTTAAAGATGGATCCCGGGGCCAATTGCGCCTGGATGGCCTTGTTCATTAGCGGGTGCAAAGGGTTTGTCGTTAATTGCTTCCAGACGTTTACGGGGATGTGATGAGTGAAGTCATTGGGATCAAAGGTAGGATGGCTGACCATAGCCAGCACGTCGCCCGTGCGGGGATCTAATGCTACCACGGCCCCGGGATTGTCTCCCAACGCCGCCTCAGCCGTCAGCTGCAGGTTCAGGTCCAGAGTCAGCCGCAGGTCGTGGCCCGGCAAAGCATCAACTGTCCCAAGCGTTCCGACTTCCTGGCCGCGGCTATTGACAACCACGCGCCTCATTCCGTCGCGCCCCCGCAGGATGGAATTGTATTCCTTCTCAATGCCGAACTTGCCGACCAGGTCGCCGGGACGGTAATTCGATCCCGGTTTGGAAAGGTCAGCTTGGGAAACTTCCCCCACATAACCCAGCACAGCCGCAGCAACTCCATGCTTGGGGTAAAAACGTTGCTGAGACTGGATGACGTCAACTTCGGGGAACTCGGAACGGTGTGCATCAATGTAGGCTAT
This sequence comes from Acidobacteriota bacterium, assembly GCA_021789565.1. The sequence goes on along the minus strand of JAJYJL010000437.1, from coordinate 4,559 downwards.
ATCCTTCAAAGACGCTGCCTGCTTCAGTACGATCGGCTGAAATCGCGGAAGCCGCACGGAGCGATGAATCTGCCCCTCGACATCGTCCGGGTCCAAATCAAGCGCTTTGGCAAGTTTTTCGATGTGAGCGTCGGTTAACAGCGAAGAATTTTCGCGGTTCAGCAGAATAGTAAAAGACGGAAAGTTATCGACGAGGACGTGCCCGTTACGGTCAAGGATGCGGCCGCGTGGGGCTATGATGGGGAGCTCGCGAATGCGGTTGTGCTCCGCCTGCTCGAGTAGTTGAGCATGCTGTCCGATCTGCAGGTGCCAGTAACCCACCAGCAGACCGACAAAGGCCGCCGCAATTAAATACTCCAGGAAGGTTATCTTCCAGGACGGAAACCGCTCGTCCTCGGGAAATCGGACCTGCATTACTTAGAACATCCACCGGGCGTCTGTCAAAAGACAACAAACCCCCGTTCTCCTCTACCGCGTTCGTGCTGCGGCCAATGGCCGGCGCGACCAAAGAGGATGAAAGAATTACCCCTCCCGTTAACCCCAAACGATAGCATACCAGTACCAGCAAAACAAAGATATTGTCGTCTGTTTCGAGATTTTGGAGCAGGCACTCCTGAATGGCGCCAGATTGATCACCCTTGGGTGCCATCTGGAATCTTCTGAAGCATTCGAGGATTCAGGCCTGCTTTCTGAGGCGGTCGAAGAGCGGAAACAGGATCAGGCCGAGGGCGACATTCACCAGGGCGGTTGTCAAAATATGAAACGGCTCAAACGGAGCTGGCAGGCCAAGTAATTGATGTGTAAGAAGGTAAAAGAACGTGTTGTGGGTTAATACGAGCAAACCGATCAAGACCCCGCGAACCAGCAGATTGTCAAACTCCAGTTTAAGACCGGCCGTGGCCGCCAGGTACCCGACCAGGGCCTTGGTCATGCCCATCTGTCCCAGGTAACCGTGTGAAAGCGCGTCTTCCAGCAAGCCTACGCTTACGCCAAACGCTGTGCCAAAGATCTTGTTTTCACGAATCATTGGGAAATAGATGGTGACCAGCAATGGAAACTGGAAAAGCTGGGCAACCTGGAGTGTGGGCGGGAGCGTGACCTCCAGCAGAAGGCTGGCAAATACGATCAGCGACAGGACCGCAGGGTGCGCCCGGAATGCCTCTTTTGGCCGGTGACGATACAAGCCCATTTCATCAACCTACTGTAAATTTTGATTGCGTGCCTGGCAGGAACCCTGCGAACTTCCTGCCAGGAAAAACAGCGAGCTTATCGGAACTGATAAGACGAATTCAAGGCTGGCCTCAGCGATGCCCCGGTTTCGGCGCCTCCCCTTGTTGATTCGAGGTGGCGTTAAACAGGACCAGCACGGTCTCAAGCCGGTTGAGGTATGCTGCGGGCTTGACCGTGATATGCAGGTAAATGTTGCCGGGCTCCGAACGGACAACATGCCCCACCAGCAGACCCTTGGGATAAACCTGGTCCAGGCCGGAGGTGATGACGGCTTCTCCGGCAGCGACTTTCTGATCGTCCATCACATAATGCAGGTTGCACAGGCCCTGCCCGCCGCCCTTCAGGATTCCCTGGATACGGCTTTCCTCCAGCAGGCAACCCACTCCGCAGGTGGGGTCCGTAATCAGGAGGACTTGTGCCGTGTGCGTGTAAACGGCGGAGACCTTGCCGACCACGCCTTCAGGTGTGATGACGGGCATGTCCATGGAAATGCCCGCATCCTGGCCGCGATCGATGACGATGCTGCCCAGTCCGTCTGCAGGGCTTGCGGCAATTACTCGCGCAGCCACGCTTTTGTAAGGCGATTGCGCCTTGAATTGCAGCAAGGCTTCCAGGCGGTCCGCCTCCGCGGCCTTTTCCGAGAGTTCCTGGATTCTGGTCCGGGCAGCAACAAGTTCGGCTGCCAATTGTATATTGGCCTGCCGATATCTCCAAAGATTGCGCAGGGATGACCCGGTTTCTTCTGTTCCGTTGATAACGTCGTGGAAGCCGCGTTCGAAGGGTCCGAAAACTTCCGCAGCCCAGACGTTGATCAACCTGACGTTCTGATTTCGGGTGACTTGGACTGAGAGAAGCAAGAGCTGGCCGAACAGCACTGCCAGCAAGACGAAAAAAGACGTGTGCCTGGCCACAATTCGCGGCAGCCAGGAGTTGTCCTCGAATTTTGTAAACGCCGTTCGCTTCACCGCAAGCCGCTTCTATTCTATTGCAACCCGGCGTAGCAGGTTAAAGTCCGTCAACATCCGTCCCGTTCCAAGAACCACGGAAGCCAGCGGGTCTTCGGCAATGGAGACCGGCAAGCCGGTTTCTTCGCGAATGCGCTTGTCGAGATTTTTCAGCAATGCGCCACCGCCTGTCAGCACGATGCCGCGATCTGAAATGTCGGCGGAAAGTTCCGGCGGCGTCCGCTCAAGGGCGACACGGATGGCGTTGATGATGGTGGCTACGCACTCTGAAAGCGCATCCCGGATCTCGGAATCGTCAATGGTGATGGTCTTGGGAACGCCTTCCAGCAGGTGGCGACCCTTGATTTCCATGGTTTGCGGTTTTTCAAGCGGAAACGCGGAACCGATTTCCATCTTGATCTGCTCGGCCGTTCGTTCGCCCACCAGCAGGTTGTATCGGCGTTTTAGATAAGCGGTGATGGCTTCATCCATTTCGTTGCCGGCCACGCGAACGGAGCGGCTGTAAACAATTCCGGACAGTGAAATCACGGCGATGTCGGTAGTGCCTCCGCCGATGTCAACAATCATGCTGCCGGACGGTTCGGTAATTGGCAGGCCGGACCCGATTGCGGCCATCATGGCCTGCTCCACCAGATAGACCTCGCTGGCCTTCGCCCGGAACGCTGAATCCTGCACCGCGCGCTTCTCCACCTGGGTGATTTCCGAAGGCACGCCAATCACGATGCGCGGATGGACGAACATTTTGCGGTTGTGGGCCTTCTGAATAAAGTGGTTCAACATCTTTTCCGTCACCTTGAAGTCTGCAATGACGCCGTCCTTCAAGGGACGGATGGCGACAATGTTTCCGGGTGTGCGCCCCAGCATTTCCTTGGCGTCGCGTCCCACGGCTTCAATATCTCCGGTCAGTTTGTTGATAGCCACAATCGAGGGTTCGTTAACGATGACACCTTTGCCCTTCGCGTAGACCAGCGTATTGGCAGTGCCAAGATCGATGGCCAGGTCCGAGGAAAAAACACTGAAGAGAGAACGAAAACTCATTCCTTAATAAATTCCCTTTCTAACAGCAAAATACCCCCCCCAGCCTATGCTACTCGATTACGACGGTCTTGCGGATGGTCTTGGTGTTACCTTTCCGGTCCTGAGCCGTAATGGTGATCTGGTTCGAACCCTTCTTGGGAAAAGGAGAGGTAAAGTGCCGGAATGTTCCATCTGCTGCGATATTAAACACCTGCTGATTGTTAATAATCACCGCAGAGCCGGGCTCCGTCCGGCCAACCACCTCAATCACCCGCCCGTGCTGGACGATGTTGGTGACTTCAAGAAATGCCTGGTGGTTCTGCGAAATCTGCTGAACCAGATCAAACCGATTGGCCGAGGAGGGCTGGCTTTCGTTCCCGTTTCCGTCAATCGATGTCACAATCCAATAGTAAACGCCCTCATCCAGTCCGCTGACTTCCGTCGAAGTGCCGGACACCTTCCGGTCTACGACCAGGTTGGAAAACATGCCCGAGGGCGAAATTTCCAGGTGGTACTCGCGAGCTGCATCCACAGCCGTCCATTTGAATTCAAGCCGCGTGTTCCGCGGAGACTCAACAACGTTCAAGGCCATATTGGAAGGCGAAATCAAAGTCGGCGGCGCAATAACTTTCTCGCGCACCAGCCCCGGCTGGGCCGCTGAAAAGACCACCTTGTCATACTGCCCCAGGCGCAAGGTGGTTGATCCGCGGGTAACTCGGGCATCGCCCTGGTCCAAAGTCAACTGATGGATATTCCGCTTGGGGTCGTTCTCGACCACGGCCCGGCTTTCTTCTCCCAGGCTGGCCATGGCGTCCGCAAAAGAAACCTTCGAAGTGGATCCCGGCACTTCAAACTTTCCCGTTGAAAGGTCCACAGTTCCGGAAGTCACCTGCACAGCCACGCGCGTTGCCCGGGTCACCGGGTCCTCGCCGCTTTCCTCCACTGCAATCAGGGAGTCGGGCTTGATGACGTAGTTGGTTCCGTCCGCAAAGATAATTCTTGCCACTCCGTCGCTGCCGGTCTGAATAAAGTCTCCGGTAGCGAGATTTGTACTGTAATCCGCCCGAATCCATTGAGGAGACTGCGCCTTCTTTACTCGAACGGTCCCGTCAAGATTGACAAAATGGGCGTCGCGCTTGGAAGGGGCCACATTTGCTGCCCCGTTTTCCACTACTCCGGCCGTCAGGTCCTGCAACACCCCTTGGGCCTTCCGGGCAAAATAATTAGGAGCAATGAGGTAAAGGATAAAGCCTACTGCAACCAGACCGAGAATCGCGTAAAAAGCGATGGTGCGGTAACTGATAGTTGTCCATTCGACCTCGACTTTACGTCCCTGCTCGGGGCCAG
>JAJYJL010000436.1 GCA_021789565.1 Acidobacteriota bacterium | reverse complement strand
CCCCAAAAGAGTCCAAAAGGGAATACACACCCCGGCACGCTGCCTCGGGAGTGTCGGGAAAGCTGCCTGAAATCGAAACATGGGAGAACAACTACCGGGGCTACGAAATCACCATCACGATTCCCGAATACACTTCCATTTGTCCCCGGACTCACCTGCCGGATTTCGGCACGATTACGATCCATTATCTACCTGACAAGCTTTGTCTTGAGCTCAAGTCGCTCAAGTACTACATCCTTGCATACCGGAACCTTGGGATTTTCTATGAGAATGCCGTTAACCGCATTCTTAATGACATCGCAAGTGCGTGCCGGCCCAAGTGGGCAGTCGTGCGTGGAGAGTTCACTACCCGCGGCGGTATGCACACGATGGTTCAGGCGCGCTACCCTCGTAAATAGCGCTGACCTATCTTTTGGGATTTTAGTCGGCGAGGGCTTTGCTTCAGCAGTCGATGGGACTTGTCCTCGTTGGCCCGTACCCAGGGCTTGAACCGTTGCATTCCGGGATGGAGCGCCGGAGAGTCTGGGAGGTCCGCGTGGCGGCTTGGAATGAACGGGCGGTTATACTCGAACAGATTGGCAAAGTCTTCTGCGCCTAGAAATCCTAACTTAGCAAAAACTTCACACGGGATGTAGCGGTAAACGATTTTCTTGCTGAGCACTCGGGACATGGTTTCCGCATACTTGCTGCAATGCAACTCCTCCGCGACAATTCCAACAGTCTTATCGCGGAACTCGTTGGGCCGGTCAAAAATTGTGCCAACTACGCCGCCGACGTCTTCCACGCTGACCGCCGCCAGCGGTGTTTCTCCTTGTGGGATGCCGAACATAAAGGAACCATCTTCCCGCAGTCTGGGTGGGAAGAAGTAAATGACTGCCGGTCTCGCCAGCAATAATCCTCTCTCTACTTGTTTGACGCTGACCGGGCAGGGAACGGAAGCCTCATCGGACAGACCCCCGCCCTGCGAAGTTATTGCAAACGCCGCCTTAGGTTAGCCGGATTAAAGAGCGGCCAAAACCTCACGGTAAAGGTACTTGGCGCCTTCCACGCCGTCCCAAGGACCGTCCTCGTACTCCAATGCATAGACGCCCTGGTAGTTTGCTTCCTTCATGATGCGGACGTTCCGCTGGACGTCGGGATTCTTCCATCGGTTCCAGTATTTGGCATGCACGTTTGTGTGGGCATAAGGCGCCAGAGCCCTCAGGCCGTGGAACAGCAGGTACTCGTGTTCCCAGTTGCAAAAGTCCGGCGAGGCTTCGCAGTAGGAGTTGTTCAGCTCTTCGACGATGATGCGAATGTTGATGGGATTGGCGGTCAGCCCCCAGTGGTTCTCCAGCGTTACCTTCACGCCGCGCTTGCCGCCGTAGTCGGCCATCTCTTTGAAGGATTCAATGCAATTGGTAAGATACTGCGCGAGCTTATCATTTTTCGGGTAGCTATGCGGCTCCATGATAACTTCGGGGGCGATTCGCGGCCCTCCGCTGTTCACGCGCATGGATTTGGCTCCCAGCATAGCAGCACCGTCCAGCCAGTTCTTGGCCACCTGGATGCCCTGGCGGCGCTTGGCGGCATCCAAATCGCAGATGTCGCGCGGTGCGTTGTTTGAGATGTGATGGCAATAAGTGCCGGTGGCCGCCATCTTGTTGGCCATCTTTTCCAGCCACTTTTTCCCGGAGGCGCTGGAGGGATCGAACTCTTCCGTCTGGAAAGTTCTGCCGTTGTATTCCACCGTGACGGGTACGTACATGCTGATGTCGGTGACGTCACCGAACAGCCCGGAGAAAAGGTCCATTTTAGTCACGCCGGGGAACGTCTTTTTCGTGAAGTCCGGGAAATCGAGCATGGTGATCTCGCCGTACTTCTTTTTCATCTCTTCGGACTTGGGATTTATCCGCTCGTCGTGGCGTGACTTGAAGATGTACCGAATGGGCCAGGTGTTTGAGGCAATGCGGCCCAGCTTTTCCTTCTCCGTCATCGAGTGAGCAACCGCGCCACCTTCAGAAGCCAGCAGCACGCCTGCAGCACCGAAACCGGCTCCGGCGGTCTTCAAAAAACTGCGTCGATTCGTGCTTATTTGGGGTTTCTCAGCCATGGTCTTCTCCTTCTCAGGGTGTGGCGGGCAACCGAATTTGCCGGGCTCCTACGGAATGCTTCAATTGCGGGTAGTGCAGGACCTCTAAAATCTACCTTAGGACGGGAACTCCAACAACATGTGGCGGGCGAAGCTGTTTCGCGCCTGCCTCAGGAGCCTCCGGCGGACAGTGTGCGCTACGTCGCACGCACGACGAAGGCCGTCAGGTCGTCGTACTGGCGCTGTTGTCCGGTAAAGGCGCGGACGTTCGCGAGCATGCGCTCCAAAGTCTTTTCGGCTGACTCCCGTGGTGCGGTTTGCAGAAGATCAATCACCCGCTGCTCGCCGAATTCTTGTTCGCGTTCGTTCACGGCCTCGATCAGCCCGTCGGAGTAGATCAGCAGCAGATCGCCGGTTGCCAGGGTAATCTCCGTGGAGCGATAGGGTGCATTCTGGTCAATGCCCAGGGGAAGGTCCCCTGCGTCGAGGCGCTCGAATTGCCCGGTCGCTCGCAGAAGGAAAGGCTCATTGTGTCCTGCGCGCACGTAGGCCAGAACGCGAGACGTGTGATCGTACTCCGCAAAGAACGCCGTCGTAAAGCGGCGGCCTTCCAGGCTATGGGCGCAGCAGTAGCGGTTCATGCGGGTGACAATATCGGTCAGCGAAGTTGCCGCTGGTGTTACAGACCGCAGGCTGGCGTGAAAAGTTGCCATTAGCAGCGCCGCTGGAACGCTCTTGCCCGCTACGTCCGCAACCACCAGCATTACCGGATTGTCTTTGCCGGGCGGCCGCTCCGGGCCCAGCGGAAAGGCGTCATAGTAGTCTCCCCCTACCGTGTTGGCGGGCTTCGAACTGAAGGCAATGTCAAGCCCCGGCACGCTCGGTGGTTTGTCAGGGACCAGCCAACGCTGGATTTCGCGCGCAATCTCCAGGTCGCGCTTCATGATCACTCGGTCGGCCAGTTCCAGAGCCAGCAGAAAAATCAGCATGGCCATCGGGATCAGCGGAGAAATTGGAGAGACCTGCATCGCTGTACCATCCACGGTCTTTGTAGTGCTGCTGATCGACAAGATGCCAAGCACCAGCGCGAGCAGCAGAAAGACCCGCCTTGCCGGAGAAAGCTTTAACAGCATCGCCCAGAAAAGCGCATTACAGGTCTTGCCGAAGCGTCGGAAACGCGACTCGCCTTTTAGCGCGTCCCAGTCAACTTCGTGGCCATAAAGGCTGTAGCTGTCTTTGGCTTCAGAGAAAAACTGCGTCCACAGGACGCGGATCTCCAGGCCTTCGGTCACCCTCTGCCAGAAGTCCTTCAGGCGATGCTGCATGCGCGTGAAATCATGCCGGAACGGTCCCCCGCCCGGCACCTCCTGTTCACTTAATGTGACTTCCTGTTGGTTCGATTATACGCCGCTTGAAGAATAATGGTTTACTGCTGTTTCTACGGGAAGCGCGCAGATTTTGTGCGCAGGAAAGAGCCAGCGCGAAATGTGCTGTCTTGATCTCGCGTGGTAAGATCAATGCGATGCCGTCAGGGAGCCCACATGCCATTCTGCTGATCTCCTGCCCCGACCGGAAAGGCCTGGTGGCGCGCATTTCGGATTTCGTCTTTAAGAACAACGGGAACATTCTGCATGCCGACGAGCATATTGACGACGAGGTCGGCCTGTTCCTGATGCGGATCGAGTGGGACCTGGCGGGTTTCAACGTCGCGCGTGAGGCCATCCGGACCGCTCTCGATCCGCTGGCACATGAACTCGCATTCGACTGGCGACTGCATTTCTCAGACGAGCGACCGCGGGTAGCCATCTTTGTTTCCAGGTACGACCACTGTCTGCAAGACCTGCTCTATCGTTGGCGGGCGGGCGAACTGGTGGCCGATTTCTCTCTGGTGATCAGTAATCACCCTGAACTGCGGAGCCTTGTCGAGAGCTACGGGATGGAATATCTTGTTTTCCCTGTGACTTCGGAGACAAAGGGTGCCCAGGAAGAAGCAGTCCGGGCGGAACTGGCACGCCGAAAAATCAACCTTGTTGTGCTGGCCCGCTACATGCAGATCCTTACAGAAGATTTTGTGCAGCAATACCCAAATCTCATTATTAACATTCACCATTCCTTTCTCCCTGCCTTTGCCGGCCCAAGTCCTTACCATCAGGCGTACAGGAGAGGCGTTAAACTCATTGGGGCCACCAGCCACTACGTCACCGCCGACCTCGACGGTGGCCCCATCATTTCCCAGGATGCAGTCCGAATCAGCCACCCTGACTCGGTCCAAGACCTTATCCGCAAAGGACGCGACCTCGAAAGAGTGGTTTTGGCTCAGGCCGTACGCGCCCATCTGGAGCATCGCGTACTGGTGTACAGCAATAAGACCGCCGTTTTCGATTAATTAACTTGCCAACCGCGAGCTTGTTTTGCCCGCCATACGGTGTCCCGCCGTCATGTCTTTGACTCCCATTCGTTCAGGAAATAGCGATATACTCTGCAGTCTCATGACCGATGAGGAGGGGCGATGGTGTTGTATTTATCCAGGCAATCTTTCTCCCGAAAATCACTGCGTTTTATGGCGGGGGTGCTCGTGTTCTTGTTTGGGGCTGGCGTTGCTGCTGCGCAGGACCCCGCCGAGCCGCCAGGCGGCCCGCCTGGAGTGAAGCTGATGGTCCCGACTGCGGGCGCAATCACGCTTGCTGAGGTAAGCGGGAACGATCTGCGCGTGACGATCAAGGGGCTGGTCTCCTGCGGCACTCGACATTCGCTTTCTTCGTGGACCGATCCAAAACGCGGCATTGGTTGCGGCCACAATCATATCGCGGCTGAGTTTCAGAAGATTGCCGCCGACTCGGCAGGGCGGCTGCGCGTGGTGGTGGATCATTTTGAAGTGAAGGCGCCGCGCACTGGCAACAAGCTGGTCCCGATGGAAAACTTATACGCCATTCTGCCCGGCGACGATCCAATGCTCGCGAAGACGGTGTTCGTCGTCTCGGGCCATTTCGATTCCATGCCGTCAACCATCATGGACTCTGTGTCTGACGCGCCCGGAGCCGACGACGACGGCTCCGGCACCGCAGTGTCCATTGAATGCGCGCGGTTGCTGGCCCGTGGGCATTACCGCGCGACGCTGGTGTTTGCTACTGTATCTGGCGAGGAGCAGGGACTGCTGGGCGGAACACGGTTGCTTCACTACCTTCAACAGCAAGGCTATAGCATCGGCGGCATGCTTGATAATGACATCGTTGGAGCGGACTTTGCTCCTGGCGCTCCGCATCGCGTGCGCCTGTTTTCAGCCCTTGGGAAAATAGACGATGGCGACTCTCCTTCGCGCGAACTGGCGCGGCGCATTGAAGAAATTGACGGGCGGCACAACATTCGCCTGATCTTTCGTGAAGACCGCCTGGGCCGCGGCGGCGACCACATGCCGTTTGTTGAGGCGGGACTGCCGGCCGTGCGCTTTACCGAGCCGCTCGAAAACTACCACCACGAGCACCAGACACCGCGCGTCGAGAATGGAATCCAGTACGGCGATCTGATGAAATTCTTGAATTTCGATTTCATGGCCCGTGTGGCACGCGACAACGCCGAAGCCTTGCGGGAACTCGCCATGGCCCCAGCGCCGCCCGAAGACGTTACTCTGACAGGAGCGGTAACACCCAGCGCCAAAGTAGGTTGGACCGCACCCGAAGACGCCAAACGCGCGGGCTTCGAATTGCTGTGGCGGGAAACTACCAATCCACGGTGGTCAGTGTTCGGGTTTTCAAAATCGCCGGAGACGTTCGTCTTCAAGGACGTATCCACCGATAATCATTTCTTTGCCGTGCGCTCAGTGGGACGAAATGGCGCGCGGTCGATTGCAGTGCCGGCTGCGCCGCATTGGCGAAGGTAGGGGTAGCTGTGGAACAGGCTGTAGCGACGCCCGGAGCTTATCCCGGCGGGGCCGGGGCGCACGGGAATTGTTTGAGGAATGGCCGGCACTCACAGGCCGCCGCTACACAAAGCGCCCCTCAATCAACTGGTTTTTGGTTTACCCGGTTGTTCTTATTGATTTTGAGGCGGCGGTGCAGGTGACGCGGGTGGCGGAGGTGGCGCCACCACTTTTGGCGAAGATGAAAGCGATTCAGGCGGCTGCGGGGCAGTGATCACGCCGCCCGCGATGCCTCCCGGGACGCCGATCACTTGGCCTCCCTGAACGCCAGCGATCTTGCCTTTTGTTACACCGCCCATTACTCCGCCGACAACTCCGACCGGCTCAGGGGGCTTCACTGGTGGCGACGGGGGAACTGGGTGCGGTGGCAGCGGCACAACCGCTCTGGGTGCAAGCGGAGCCGGCTTCGGTCCGAGAGCCGGTGCGGGCTTGGTTGCCTTGCGGTGCTCTTCGGCTTTCCGGCGGGCCTTCAATGCTTCCTGCCGAGCCTTTTTGGCTTCTTGCCTGGCAGCCTGAACTTCTTTCCTGGCCTGCTCCACTTCTTTCCTGGCTTCATCCAGTTGCCGCTGGAGGTCGCCTTTGTTCACTTTCTCCGCTGCCTCCTGCGCAGCCTTTGCCTCCTGCATAGCCTGATCAACCTGCTGCCTGATTTGCGCTTCGTCGATTTTTGGAGCAGCCATCTGCGCCATTTTTAATTGCTTCATGGCCTCTTGCATCTTCTGGCGCATCTCGGGTGTGTTCATTTTCCTGAGCTGCTCCATCTGTGCTTGCATCCGGCGGCGCATCTCCGGGGAATTCAGCTTCTTGAGTTGCTCCATCTGCTCCTTCATGCGCTGGCGCATTTCAGGCGTATTCATCTTTTGAAGCTGCTTCATGGCTTCTTCCATCTGCTGTTGCATCTTTTTCTGGTCAATCTTTGAGGCGGTTTCCTG
>JAJYJL010000435.1 GCA_021789565.1 Acidobacteriota bacterium | reverse complement strand
AAGAACGCTGGAAACACGGGCACGAGGCGCTGCGCTTCCCCGATCGCTTCAGGTGCTTGCTCGATTCGCTCGGCACGCCGGCGATAGACCCAAAGCCGGACCGTCCCCAGCACCATCCACGCCACTCGCAGGACAATGCCGGAGCAGATCAGGAAAAGGATGATTTCGGCGAGCGACGGGCTTGTGGGCGCAGGCGCCGGAGCGGTCGTCAGGGTGACGTTGGTAAGCGCAGCACCAGAAGTTTTCAGAACTTCCGGCCGCCAGGGCTGCAGCAGCGGAAGGAAAACGCACATCGCCAGCAACGCCTGCCAATAAGCGTGGCGCACTCGCGGCACGCGAAGCCGCAGCAGGATTGCCATAACTGCTCCCACGCCCACAAGTGTGGCAGCCTGAATGCTGTAAGCCACCAGGTCACGCAGCCACAAAGGTTGATAGCTCATTGTCCCTCCTCGATGGCGCGTGCGATCTTTTCGACCTCCTCGCGCGAGAGGTGGCGGTCTTGCATCAACTGCACCATCAGCGGCTCGGCGGAGCCGTTGAAGACCCGGTCCACAAATTCGCGGACCATGCTCCGAATAACCTGCTTGCGCGGGCGCGTCGATTGATAAACGTAGGCGCGGCCTTCCGCCGGGAGTTTCTTCAGGAAGCCTTTCTGCTCCAGGATGTTCATCATGGTCATGACGGTGGTGTAGGCGATGGGGCGCTGCTCGCGCAGCTTCTCATAGACGCCGCGAACGGTGGCCTGGCGGAGTTCCCAGACGACCTTCATAATTTCCAGTTCCTGCCCGGTCAGGGTACGGCTCGCTGTTCTCATACGCAAAAGATAGTACTAATAAATTAGTAATGTCAAGAAGTTTTTACTTTCTGGCCCCGCGCTCACCGCAATACGAGATTTCAAATTTGAGGCGCCAGCACCCACCCGCCAACCCTTTTGACACAAGGCCTTTGGTGTGTGAAGATAACGGCGGAGAATTCACTTGAAACAAGACCGTATACAACGCTACGTGGTTGCAGGAATCCTTCTGCTTCTTGTGGTGGCCCCTTTACTGACTGACGGCGTCAACCTGCTGGTTGACTGGCTTTGGTTTGGCGCTCAGGGTTACCTCGTCATTTATAAAAACATTCTTTTTTCCCAGATCGGACTCAGCGGCCTGGGTGGTATCGGCTTCATCATTCTGGTGGGCGCCAACGTTTTTGTGGCGCGCTCCGTGGCGGAGCGTTACGGCTATCGCGTTTTTCACGGCGCCATAGAACTGCCCGGGCTTGACCGTTTTGCGGAAGCCTTCCGCTGGATCGTCTGGCTGGGCGTGCTGCTGGTGGGCTATGCGGTGGGACAATGGTCGGCGTTCCACTGGCAGGACTACCTGCTGGCCCAGCATGCGGTGCCCATGCACCAAGCCGATCCCATTTTCCACATCGACTTGGGCTTCTACCTGTTCCACCTGAATTTTTACTGGTTCCTCTACCACCTGGGCCTGGTGATTGTGATCTTCTGCCTGATCAGTGCGGCGGTGGTTTATCTGCTGGAAGGCGGGGTGTGGGTCACGCCGCGCGGCCCCAACGTGGCTCCGGCGGCGCGCACGCACCTGATGCTGCTGGGATCGCTGCTGTTTCTGCTGCTCGCTTACCGGGCGCGCCTGGCCATGTACAGCCTGCTTTTTTCATCGCGTGGGATCATTTACGGAGCGGGCTATACGGACGTTCACGCCACCCTGCCGGTCCTCAAGGTCATGCTGGTGCTGTGCGTGGTGATGGCGCTGGCGCTGGTGTTTGGCGCCATCCGCGGGCAGCTTCGGCCGGCAGTTTACAGCCTGGTTGCGCTGGCGCTGGTGGGCATTGTGGGGGTCAACGTTTATCCCGGCATCGTCCAGCACCTGGTGGTGACGCCGAATGAGCTGGACAAGGAGCGGCCGTTCATCTCGAACGCAATTCAGTTCACGCGCCAGGCCTACGCGCTTGACCGCTTCCAGGAGCACCATTTCACTGCCGCGAACGACCTGTCGGCCGCCACCGTCATGCAGAACCAGGCCACCATAGGGAACGTCCGGCTGTGGGACCACAAGCCACTGCTCACCACGTACGGCCAGTTGCAGGAAATCCGAACTTATTACGACTTTGTCACCGTTGACAATGACCGCTACCACATTGGTGGCGTCTACCGCCAGGTCTCGCTCTCGCCGCGCGAACTTTCCACTACCAGTCTGCCCAGCCGCAACTGGATCAACGAACATTTGATTTACACGCACGGTTACGGCCTCTGCATGGGCCCGGTGAATGAATACACGTCCGACGGCCTGCCGGTGTTTTTCATCAAGGACGTTCCGCCGGTTTCTTCCATCCCCATCACCATCAAGCGGCCTGAGATTTACTACGGCGAGGTTCCGAACAATTACTGCTTTGTGGATACCGGCCAGCAGGAGTTTGACTATCCGGCCGGCGACCATGACGTTTACAGCACCTACAGCGGAACGGGCGGCATCCCGGTCAAGAACATCTGGCGGCGCCTGCTTTTCATGCTGAAGTTCGGACAGAAGAATATTCTGTTTTCGAGCGACATCAAGAACAGCAGCCGCATCATGATCTATCGCCAGATCATCCAGCGCGTCCAGCGACTGACGCCGTTTCTGCAGTTTGACTCCGACCCTTACATGGTGGTGGCCGACAACGGCTCGCTTTACTGGATTCTTGACGGCTACACGACCTCCGACCGCTATCCGTATTCCGACCCCACCAGCCAGATGGGGAATTACATTCGCAACTCGGTGAAAGCCACCATCAACGCCTATACGGGCGAGGTGACGTACTATATCGCCGACCCCACCGATCCTCTGATCCAGGTTTATTCTAAAATTTTCCCCGGGGTGTTTCACCCGCTCAGCACCATGCCGTCAGACCTTGAGGCGCACATTCGCTATCCCGAGGCTTTCTTCAGCGTTCAGGCGGCCAAATATGCCGTCTTCCATATGACCGACCCTCGCGTCTTCTTTAACAAGGAAGATTTGTGGCGGGTGGCCCGGAGCGCCGCCCGTGGTCAGGCGACTCCGATGTCGCCCTATTACACGATCATGAAGTTGCCGGAGGTGGGAAAGAAGGAAGAGTTTATCCTGATGGTTCCGTTCACGCCGGCGCGCAAAAACAACATGATTGCCTGGATGGCCGCCCGGTGCGACGCTCCGAATTACGGCAAGGTCACCGTCTTTACCTTCCCCAAGCAGAAGCTGGTCTACGGCCCGCAGCAGATTGAATCGCGCATCGACCAGGATCCGACGATCTCCCAGCAGCTCACGCTCTGGGGCCAGGTGGGCTCATCCGTCCTCCGCGGCACCCTGCTGGTGGTTCCCATCGGCAATGCCGTCATGTACATCGAGCCGCTTTATCTGGCGGCACAGTCAGGCGGCGCGCTGCCGCAGTTGAAACGAGTGATCGTGGCGTACTCGGACCAGGTGGTGATGTCAGATACCCTGGACGACGCGTTGAGCCAGATCTTCGGCACCAACATCTCAACTCAAACTGCCCAGGCGCTTCCCACCCTCAAGCCCAAGGTTGCGGGAGAAAAACTCGTTACCTCTGTCAAGGGGGCGGCCGCCGCACCGCAGGCGGCTCCTCCTAATTTACAGCAGGTCCGGGACCTCACCCGTCAGGCCAACCAGCAGTACGAGCGCGCCCTGCAATTGTTGAAGCAGGGAGACTGGGCGGGTTACGGCAGCGAGATCAAGAAACTCGGCCAGACGCTCAACCAGCTTGCCGCCCAGCAGAAATAATGAGCGGCTTGCTTGCCGATTCCATCCATTATTCTATGTTGAGTGTGGCGTAAGTAGTTTGCAGACTTGTTGGGTCCGGGTGGGGTCCATCGCATTGCTGCCACGGTCTATGTGGCGGATGACGCCCTCGGTATCAATTACAAAAGTGGTGCGCCTGGCGAGGCGCAAAAAGCCGAGCACGCCGTACTGTCGGGAGACTTTCTTTTCCGTATCACACAGCAGGGGAAACGTCAGTCCCAGTTTCTCCGCAAAGCTGCGGTTGGCCTCAGGCTTGTTCACGCTGATTCCGAGAATCTGAGCACCCGTTTCTTCAAAAGAGGCAAGACCATCCTGGTATGCCTTGAGTTCCTGCGCTCAGCCCGGGGTGTTGGCGTAAACGTAACAAGCCAGGACCACGCTGTTTTTCCCTCGAAAATCGCGCAGCCGGACCCGATTGCCCGCGTGGTCGGGCAATTCAAAATCCGGCGCCGAATCTCCGACGTTCAGTGCCATTCCGGCTGTCCATAGCCAATCGCGCGGCCCGCTTGCAGCGGCGAGCCACCCGGGCGGGGGTTATTTCTTCTGCTCCGCCTCCCGGTGCGCCATCAGGCTGCAGGCGTCGTGGGCGCCAGTTGGATCCAGCGCTTCCTGGTCCTTGTCAATGTGCGTGATGATGCCCTGCTTGTCCACCACAAAGGTGGTGCGGTTGGCAAAGCCGTGCTGCGCGTTCAGGATTCCGTATTCTTTGGAAACCGTACGGTTGAAATCGCTGAGCAGAGGGAAGGTCACGCCAATCTGTTTGGCGAACGCCCGGTTGGCCGGTGAACTGTCCACGCTGATGCCCAGCACCTGCGTATTGGTCTTTTTGAATTTGGCGAGATCAGCCTGATACGCCTGTAACTCCTTCGTTCAACCACCTGTGAAGGCCAGGACGTAAAAGGCCAGAACTACATTCTCCTTGCCCCGAAACTGGCTCAGGCTGATTTGTTTGCCGTTTTCGTCCGGCAGGGTAAAATCCGGCGCTTTGTCTCCCACTTTCAACGTTGCAGGTTCCGCTGCGCCCGCCGTCGCCCTGGCTTCCGGCCTGGCCGGGACCGACGTTTCCGCCGAGGAACATTGGCTCAGGATGGGAACTACCAGCGCAAGAACGGCCAGCGCCGCAGCGGCTTTGAAATTCTTTTTCATCGCTTACCTCCCCAGACCCCAGGTTGAGTGAAGATGAGGGGGATTTTATCACGAATTTGGCGCGGGCGCATGGGCTGGGTCGCTCAAGCCTGCCTCGATGGGAAGCAGGAAACGATGCGGAGGCACACCTGCAAGCCGGGGAAGTGCCCTGGGACATTGCAACCCGACATCATCTAACGTTTATGGTGAAAATGCAACATGGTGGGCTAACTGAGGTCTCAACATTGTTCTTTATATTCTTTTAAGCAATTGAAAATAAGATATAAAAAATACTTGACAGATACATACTAAGGTTTTATTATCGTCATTGGCTAAGGTATTTAAACCAGTTTCAGGAGGTCATCAACGATGTCAATAGTTCGGTGGGAGCCATTTCGTGACCTGGTTTCAACCCAGGACCGTTTCAACCAGCTATTCAACGACACTTTTGCGCGCGCCTTTGGCGACCAGCAGGAGGTCTCGCCGCGAGCCTGGGTGCCGCCGGTGGACATTTACGAGACCGGCGACAGCCTGGTACTGAAGGCAGAGTTGCCCGGAATCAACCCGGATGACGTGGAAATTCGGGTTGAGGACAGCACGCTTTATCTGAAGGGCGAGCGGAAGTTTGAGAAGGAGGTTAAGGAAGAGAATCTCCACCGGGTCGAGCGATCTTACGGAACGTTTACGCGAAGCTTTGCGCTTCCCAACAGCATCGATGCGGACAAGGTTAAGGCGGAATACCAGAACGGCATTCTCACTCTGACCATGGCCAAGCGCGAGGAAGCGAAACCCCGGAGCATCAAGATCAATGTTGCAAAGGCCTGAGGCCCGCGGGTCGTGACCGGCAAGCGGATTTTGCCGGCCGCGGCCGGCCCTGGCCGACCCGAACGACTGTAGAACAAAGGAGGTATGAAGACGATGCCAATTGTACGATGGGAACCTTTTCGAGAGCTGGTCACAACCCAGGACCGCCTGAACCGGCTCTTCAATGAGACGATGGGGCGGTTTGTGGGAAACGAAGGCATGAGGTCGGGCGCGTGGGTGCCCGCGGTGGATATCTACGAGACCGAGCAGAACATTGTGCTGACAGCCGAACTGCCCGGCGTCGACCCCAAAGACGTTGAAGCTACCGTGCACGAAGGCACGCTCTATCTGAAGGGCGAGCGGAAGTACGAAAAAGAAGTGAAGGAAGAGAGCTACCATCACGTGGAGCGCGCTTACGGCAGTTTTGCCCGGAGCTTCGACCTGCCCGCCTCTGTCGATGCCGACAAGGTGCAGGCGGAATTCAAGGACGGGATACTGAAGCTGACCATGCCCAAGAAGGAAGAGGCGCGGGCGAAGAAGATCAAAATCAGCACCGCAAAATAACGGCCGTGGGGCGCAAGGCTCTGCGGCTCTCTGCCGGACGCCCCAGAGGCGCTGGCGGGATTTTCCTCCGGGTTGGTGGGCGGATGCCGTCCAACCCGGATTTGTTTTTCTGGCCGCCGGCAAGACCGTTTTGACGCGCGTCATTCCAACAGTCAAAAGCAGCCGCTCATGTCGCAAACCGACATGAGCGACAGTTAGACAATCTGGTAAGACAAAGGAATCAACATGGCGACTCGCTTTGACAAATTCACCATCAAAGCCCATGAAGCGTTGCATGGCACCCAGGAAATTGCGGGGCGGCATGGCAACCAGCAACTGGAGCCGGTCCATCTGCTGCAGGCATTGCTTGAGCAGTCGGAAGGCATAGTGCCGGCCATTCTGGAGCGGCTGGGCGTAGCGCCCTCGGCCGTAAGCCAGGGGACCGGGAAGGCCATCGAGCGGCTGGCCAAGGTGGGCGGCACGGTGGATCCCTATCTTTCTCCCGCGCTCAAGGAAGTGCTGGACCAGGCGGCGAAAGAAACCGAACCGTTCAAGGACGAGTTTGTTTCCACCGAGCACCTGCTGCTGGCGCTGGCCGGGAAGAAGGGCGACTCCGCGGGCCAGCTTCTGAACCGCCTGGGTGTGACGCACGACGCCATCCTGAAGGCGC
>JAJYJL010000434.1 GCA_021789565.1 Acidobacteriota bacterium | reverse complement strand
TCAATGAGTATGTCGATCGGCGCAAACCATGGCTGGTCCTGGTGGATACGGTTGCAGGCACGGCCGCCCGCCCGCCCGGACCGCAGCAATGGAAAACTTTGTTTGAGGCCACAAAGCTGCTTGGCGAAAGTCGTGACAAAACCGAGGAATCCCTCACAATCGGGTCCATCCTGCTGCGAGATATGATGCACATACTGGTGGGGCAGGAAAGTAAGGCAATCACGAATGTCGATCTCGTCCCGCGCCTGAAAACGTGGGCGCAAGCCCTCGGTCTAAAGGGCATTCAGAAACTCGAAGAGGGCATTGAACGCTCCCACAGCCTTCGAAACCGCAACGTGAACCAGCAACTCACCTTTGATTCACTGGCCGCAGAAGTGCTGGGATGCCAGCCCGGAGCATAACCAAGAGATCGGATTCCAGTCACCTTAATTATCCGCTTTCTTGTCCTCCCTGGTGTGCCACTGGCGCGGCAGGCCGCAAGGCACGGAAAGCGGCTGAGTTAACAAAGTTGTTCTGCCGCCCCAGTTGTGTTATAAATGATTCAGACGTAAATCCTATTTCTTCTAGTCAATTTTTCAATTGTGAAGAAACCGGAACGCTGAAAATCTCATCTAGGTGTATAGGGCTTTACGCAATACCATCATTGCAAGACGCGGTTGGACTTGCATTAATAGGGTTAAGCACAAGGAGTAGCAGTGAATCGAAAACTAATTCGTCCATCACTTTCGGACGTTCAAGAGCAGATGTCAGGACGGGTGCAACGAAAGAAACCGGCTCCACCTGAACAAACCAACGCGGAGAACTTTTACTATCTGAAGCAGATGCAGTCACGAACTCCCATGGTTGTGGTGTTAGACCAGGGTGAAACCATCCGCGGAGTAGTCGAATGGTACGATAAGTCGTGCATTAAGGTGCACCGCTCCAACGAACCCAACCTGCTGATTATGAAAAGCTGTATTCGTTACATGTACAAAGCGGCAGAGGCCAGCAACAATGGTAATGGTTCGTATGAGGGCGACCTCGAAGAAGAATAACTTCTCCGGATTGGGCTGGGGCTCCGGGATTGCAACTGATTTGGGGCAAGAAATAGACAATCTTCTCCCGTTTCTGGCATTCATTCAGCTGTAAGGTTTGCTTTCTCTGGGCGCGCCCTGCCCGGAAGGGCCCTCTCTTTCCGGCTGCACTTTTGTGTGGTGCCCTGATCTGGGTTTGCAGCCTCAGTTCCGCCTTGCCGGTGGAGGCCCTGCGGCGGCACCACGGGTTCATCCATTCAGGACTCCGCCCATTGACGAAACCGCTTGACACGGGACTTCAAGTCTTCCTAGCATGAAGGGGAAAGTGATCGGTTGGTCCGTTCCGTGAATGTTCGCCCAAACCCGGCTGGTCTGGCAAACTTGCCGCCCCTGGCATCAAAATACGGTGAAAATCTGTCTTCAAGCGCCGGCAGGACATGCCTGCGGGCGCTGATGGCGCTTGCTGCTGCCAGCGTTGTACTCTTCTGCCAGGCGGCACCTCTTCGCGCCCAGAGACAGAAGAGCAAGGTACCGCTGGTCAGCAAGCTCACGACCAGCAATCACCAACAGGCGTACAGCGGAAAGGTCCAATCGCTCGACATGAAGCAGAAGATTCTGAATGTCATTTCGCTTCATGGCCAGGACACTGACATTTTCCCTGTAAAGAAAAATATGCGCGTCGAGGGCATCACCGGAAACAGGCTTACCCTGTCGGCATTGGCCCCCGGGACAACCGTGCTGATTTACTTTGACCAAAAGTCCGGCGAGCGCACGGTGAAAAATATTGTAGTCTTAAGTTCCGGCAAGGAACAGGAGAAAGGCAAGCCGGCACCTTCCTCTTAGGGGTTCCGCCCGGCCGGGCCGGTCCCTGCTGCATTCCATGAAAATCGGGATTACGTGTTACCCAACTTACGGAGGAAGCGGTGTCGTCGCCACGGAACTCGGCCTGGAACTGGCCGCGCGCGGCCATGACATCCACTTTATCAGCTATGCCCTTCCGGTCCGTGTTCCCGAACTCTCTGATCGCATCCACTTCCATGAAGTGGAAGTGATGAACTACCCGCTGTTTGACCATCCGCCTTATACGCTGGCGCTGGCTTCGCAGATGTATAACGTGGCCGTCAATGAGTCGCTGGACATTCTGCACGTCCATTACGCCATTCCTCATTCGGTAAGCGCCTACCTGGCCCGTTCCATGATGGGCGAGCGCGGGATCCCGGTGGTTACAACATTGCACGGAACTGACATCACTCTGGTGGGTTCGAACCGTTCCTATCTGCCCATCACGCGTTTCGCCATCGAGCAAAGCGACGCGGCTACGGCCATATCGGAATATCTCCGCCAGGTAACGCTGAGAGAATTTGGGATTGCGCGTCCTATTGACGTGATCTCCAATTTTGTCAACTGCGACGTGTTCCATCCCCAGGAGAAAAATTCCCATCGCCAGGATTTTGCGGCGCACGGCGAAAAGGTCCTGGCGCACCTTTCCAATTTCCGCCCAGTCAAACGCGTCACCGATGTCATCGAGATTTTCGCCCGCGTACGAAAGGAAATCCCGGCCAAGCTGATGATGATCGGCGACGGCCCGGATCGCACTGCAGCCGAGTGGTTGGTGCGCGACAAGGACCTGGTGAATGATGTTTTCTTCCTGGGCAAGCAGAACCAGGTGCAGGACCTCCTGTGCTGCGCGGATGTGGCGCTGCTGCCGAGCGACTTGGAATCGTTCGGGCTGGTGGCACTGGAAGCGATGGCCTGCGCGGTCCCGTGCGTTTGCTCGAAGGTTGGCGGACTACCCGAAGTCATCCACGACGGCGTAGAAGGTTTTCTGGTTCCTCCACGGGACGTGGACACCATGGCCGCCCGCGCGCTGGATATCCTCACTGATCCCGACCGCCAGCGGAAGATGGGCGAAGCAGGACGCAAGCGCGCCCTGACCCAGTTCTGCACCTCCAGAATCATTCCCCAGTACGAAAAGCTCTACCAGCGCGTTCTCGAAAACCGCTAGCTGGATCTTTCAGCCGTGCCAGATCCATTCCCCGCTTTCGCTTCTCGCTTTAACCGTATTAAATCATATAGATTCATATTCTTTTAGGCTTATTATTTGACTTATTTAGATCAATTTTCTTATGATCTCGTTTTCTCACTCGGAAAGCCAATGCCGGACAGTGCGAATGTCATCAAAAAAAGAGTTCGGGCGGAGAACCAGCAAGTACGTCATGAGGTTCCTGGTACAACCCGGAACGAGAGCGCTCGGCGCGGTATCTTTACTGCTTGTTCTGATCGTGGCGCCGTCCGCGCCGGCGCGGGCACAGGTGACGGCGGAGATTGCGGGCACGGTCACGGATCCATCCCGCAGCGCCGTTGCTGATGCGGCTATCGAAGCGAGAGATCCGCAGACCGGGTTCGTCCGGTCAACCGTGACCGACGCCGAGGGCCGCTATGCCCTGGTGGCACTCCCGGCTGGCCAGTATCAGATCACCGTCGGGAAACAAGACTTCCGGACGGCGGTCCATACAGGAATCGTGCTGACGGCCGCAGAGCAGGCCGTGATAAATTTCTCTCTCAAGTTGGGCGAAATCCGGCAGCGGCTCACCGTCAGGGGCCAATCTCCACTGGTTAATTTGGCCACCAGTTCAAACGCCGGGACGGTGGGAGGGCGGGAAATCAAAGATCTTCCACTGAACGGGCGCAGTTATGACGAACTGCTCACGGTTAATCCCGGGATCGTGGACTACACCTCCGAAAAGGGCGGAGGCGTCGGGATATCGAACTCCGCGGTTGGAAACATGTTTGCCGCGCTCGGCCGCCGTCCTCAGGAAAACGTGTTCCTGCTGAACGGAATTGAATACACCGGCGCGGCGGAAATCGACATGCAGCCGGCTGGCACCAGCGGCCAACTGCTGGGCGTGGACGCGGTCCGGGAATTCAACGCGGTCACGGGCGCGTACGGCGCCGAGTATGGAAAACGGCCGGGAGCGCAGGTGAGTATCGTGACGGACTCAGGCACGAACCAATGGCACGGCACGGCGTTCGACTTCTTTCGCAACAGTGCACTCGATGCACGGAACTTTTTCGACCACGGGTCGAAACCGTCTTTCCAGCGGAACCAGTTTGGCGGCTCGATGGGTGGCCCCCTCCGGAAGAACAGAACCTTTGTCTTTGGGAATTATGAAGGCTACCGCCAGCACCTGAGGCTCAGCAGTGTGGCGCTGGTTCCGGACAGCGAGGCGCGCCTGGGCTTTTTGCCCGGCCCCAACGGCACAATTGTTAATGTCGGCGTTGCGCCAGCGGCGGCTCCTTTGCTTTCACTCTGGCCTGAGGCCAACGGCCCCTCACTGGGCGGCGGCATTGCAGAAGCATTCAGCCATCCGCTGCAGACCATCCGCGAGGATTTCGGAACCACTCGGTTCGACCGGCAGTTTTCCGCCCGGGATTCCCTGAGTGCAATCTACACCATCGACGACAGCTCCGATTTCACGCCCAGCGCTAACCCCCTCAGCCTGGACGTCGAAAGCCTGCGCGAGCAGGTCGCCAGCCTGGAAGAAACGCACGTCATTTCTCCCACGTCCCTGAATGTTGCGCGCGTAGGCTTTTCACGCGCTGGCTACTTCTTTACGGGCAAATCCGCCATCGACCCGCCCGGGTTCATCCAGGGGAAGCCGGTCGGTGCGGTTGTCATCGGAGGCGGCGCATCCCCAAACGCGGCGACGCAGATCAGCCTGGCCGGAAGCAATATCGGAAGCAACCTGTTTATCAACCGGAACCTGTTTACTTACGAAGACCGCGTGGCTGTCCATAAAGGTCTCCACCAGCTTAGCGCGGGAGTCTGGTTCCAGCGGATCCAATCCAACGACCGGCTGGCCCTTGCTCAGTACGGGCAGGCCTCATTTTCAAACCTGCAGAATTTTCTGGAGGGAGATGTTTCAACTTTCGTCGCAGTTCCCTTGCCCACTCCAATGGCGTGGCGGTCGCTCGAAGGAGCGTGGTACGCGCAGGACAACCTCCGCCTCAGGCACAACCTGACTCTGACGCTGGGATTTCGCGACGAGTTCACCGATGGCTGGAACGAGGCGACAGGCCGGGCCGCCAACTTCGTTTTCGACTCACAAGGTGTGGTTGAGACCATGCCTCATGTGGGCCGTTCCGCTTTTACTGTCAACAAGGCCAGGTTCCTCCCGGAACCGCGAATGGGCCTGGCATGGGACCCATTCAGCAGCGGGAAAACGGTGGTGCGGGCTGGTATAGGAATTTACGCGGACCTGCAGGATGCGCTGAGCTACCGCCTGGACCAGAACGCTCCTTTTAACACGACCCTTCACGTTCGCAACATCCCGCTTTCTTCGTTTCCCCTTGTTCCCGGCGCACCGCCTCCCCCGGGCGCTCTTGTTGAACCGGCTGGAGTCCAGCCCAGCCTGCTGACGCCAATGGTGGAAGCGTACAGCCTGGGAATCGAACAGGAACTCACACGCAACACCGTCTTGCGAATCGGCTACGCGGGATCGCACGGGTATCACGAAATCATAAGCATCGACGCCAATCAGCCAGTTCCCGTCACGTGCCCTGCGGCCCCCTGCCCCGCCGGCCTGCCCGCAGGAACGGTTTATACGCCCCCCGGCGCTCCGCTCGCAAACCCGCAACTCGCCAACACCTGGACGTGGTTTTCCGAGGGCGTCAGTTCTTACAACGGCCTGCAGGCTGAGGTGCGGCACCGCTTTGCCCGAGGCCTCGAATTCCGCGGAGTTTACACATGGTCGAAGAGCCTCGATAACGGCGACACGCTGAATCCCAGCGCGGCCACAAACGCTCCGGGACTCGCCATGAATCCGAGAGATCTCTCACAGGATTATGGCCTCTCGACTTTTGACGTAAGGAAGGTTGCTGTGGTCAGCGGAAGTTACCAGCTTCCGATTGGGCACGGCCGCCGCTTTCTTGGCGGCGCGACCGGGTGGAGAAACACGCTGGCAAGCGGCTGGAAGCTTGACGCTATCGAAACTGCGCGCTCCGGGTTTCCCTTCACGCCGCAATTGAGCTTCAATCCTTCAAACAACGGTGACACACGAAACTCCGTGCGGCCCTCCTTCAACCCGGCATTTACAGGACCGATTGTCCTGGGCAGCCCGGACCGCTATTTCAACCCCAACGCGTTTATCGTCCCGCCGAATGGAACTTTTGGAAATGTTGGAAGGGATACGCTGATCGGCCCCGGGCTGGAAACCCTGGACCTGTCGCTTTTGAAGGATACCAGCGTTACAGAAAAACTGAAGGTTGAGTTCCGCGCCGAATTTTTCAATGTTTTCAATCGGACGAACTTCAACACTCCCAACCTGATCGTCTTTACGCAGCCAGGAGGAACGCCGGCAACAACAGCGGGCATCATTACCAGTACATCCACCAGCGCCAGGCAAATCCAGTTCGGGTTGAAGCTGTTGTGGTAAGATTCATAATTCCGAAGGCGCGGTATTCAACGGACCGTCCCACTTCCGGGTCTGGCAAAGGCAAACTCAGAGTAACTGCGTGAAAGTTCAAGGACCAAGAAGGCGGCGTCTTTTGCCCGCCCAGGTAATTCTGGCTGTATCTGTCTCGCTTTTCCCCCGTGTACTTATTTGCCAGGCCGCGCCGGAACTTCCCCGTCACGATTTTGAAACCAGGACGGACTTCGATGCCGCCCACGCCCTCAGCAAAACCACAGATTTCATTTTGGGCGCCGGGCTCCACATCAGCCAGGACCAGGGCCATATCGTGTACCGGAAACTCAGTACCGGATTTGCATTCCACTGGCGCAACTTCCTGACCGCCGAACCGTATTACCAGTATTCTTACAGCGACGAAGCTGGCGGCGCCTTTCAAACTGAAAGCCGGCTGGCGTTTGCCGCAACCCTCGGGGCACCCTGGGAGTGGAAGCATTGGCAAG
>JAJYJL010000433.1 GCA_021789565.1 Acidobacteriota bacterium | reverse complement strand
GGCGTCTGGTCAAAGTCAAAACAATCAAACATCGGTTCGGCGTACCCATCGCGCGCGGTCAAGTGCCCAAGCCCGAAGCGAACTTCGATGAACTTGAGCATGGATGTGAAATCGTACGTCCGGTGCGAAATGTGGCCCGGCTTCGCAAATGGAGAAATCACCAGCGTGGGCACGCGCGGACCGTAGCCGTAAGCGTCCACCAGTGGCGGCGGAACATGATCATAGAAGCCGCCGTAATCGTCCCACGTAAGGAAAACAACGCTGTTCTTCCAGTAGGGACTTTGCATCAGAGCATTAACCAGGCGGGTGACGTACCACATGCCCACCGCAGGTGAGGCCGGCGGGTGCTCGCTGTCCCGCCCCATGGGCACAATCCAGGAAACTTGCGGCAGCGTACCCTTCTTGAGGTCCTGGAAATATTCCTTGAGGGCCACCAGGTGCGCCATGGCCGCAGGGTTGTCTCGGATGGCCTTGAAGCCGGGCAGCGGGTTCCAGAGCGAGTAATGTTTTGGGTCAGGGTCTGCCAGATAATCACGATGCTTCAGGTCGGGGTTGACCGGCTGCGTCTCTTCGTAATATTTCCAGGAGACGTTCGCCGTTGTAAACAGGTTTACCATGGTGGCAAAGTTGTAACCGCCCGGCGAGTCAAGAACCTTTTCGATTTCCCTGATGGAAAAGAGATTATTAATCACGCCTCCCGACTGTGCCGCCACCGTGTAAAGGTGGTTGGGGAGGCTTGCGCCCATCAGAGATGAGAAAAAGCGGTCACAAAGCGTGTAATGCTTCGCATAGTCCCAGTAGTTGGGAATGTCGCGCTGGTCGTAATAACCCGTGGAGTACGGCGTCCCCTCAGCCCAGACAAAACCGTCCATCGCTCCGTGGTCGTACGCGGCATGCGCAATCACCCAGCGATGGGCCAGATCGCAGGGCGGCATGTTTGCCGGCATGTGAAACGGAGCGATGCAGCGCTTCGATCCCGGCGCCACGGGAGAACATGTTCCCGGCGGAAAACCATCCGCCTCGGGATATGTGCCGAAATAATTATCAAAAGAGTGGTTCTCCTGAATGATCCAGACGATGTGTTGAACCTTGTCGAGCCCGGAAGGCCGGCGCCCTTTCTTGCCGGGCCCCTGCATCGCAACTGCGGCAGCAGCCGAGGCAGCACATGAAACTACCAGGACAAACGATAGAATATGATCAACGATGAATTTCTTCATTGTTTTACCCCCTTTCCATTCCTGAGCGTAGCTCCGACGAATAGTAAGAGATCCACTTCACGCCCTTTGACGCCGTTGCGACGAGGCTTGTATCACCAGCATCATCTGCTGTCAAGCGGTTTTCTCCAGGCCTCGTGTTTCATCCCTCTGCGCCCGCACTCCTGCTAAACTAGCCGCATGTTTCGGACGCGGTTCAAAAAGGAAATTGTCGCCGAGTTTCTGCCGCCGGGCCGGCAAAGTAGGCAGACCCGGGTCATCATTCTTTGCGATGGCATGCCGTCGCTTCCCACCAAACAGCCTCTTGCTGAATTCCTTGCCCGCAGAGGCTACTGGGTGTTTTATCCGCGCTGGCGTGGAGCGTGGGAAAGTGGCGGGAAGCTCCTTGAGAAATCCCCTGCAGAAGACATCACCGACGTCATCACCGGAATCACGAAAGGCCGCGTCACGGAAAGCGCCTTCGGACAGATATTCCGCGTGACGCCCGATTCGATTTTTGTGATCGGCGGAAGCTTTGGCGGCGCGGCGGCCATTCTTGCCTCGCTCGACCCTCGGGTGAAAAAGGTAATCGCCAACTGCCCCGTGGTGGATTGGAGCCTTTTGGGGGAGGAGCAGGAAAAGGAAACCTCCGACAAAAGCTATCCGGCGTACATCCGCGAAGCCTTCGGCAATGGCTACCGGCTGGCAGACCGAAACTGGAACAAGTTGCTGCGGGGCGACTTTTTCAATCCCGCACAGCACATCGGGGAGCTTACCGCGTCAAAGATCATGATGTTCCACGCCAAGGACGACCCTTACATTCCCTGGAAGCAGGTGTACGCATTTGCCCGGCGAACGGGAATCCGGCTGAACCTGCTCGCGCGCGGCGGCCACCTGAGCACCACCGGAACGGTGCAGAAATACTGGCCCCGGATCCGGCGTTTTTTCGAAGCCTGACTTCGTATTGCAGTCGGCATCCTCACCCCATTTCCGCCCTACGCCAAACCTCGCAAACCGGAAACACATTGAGAATGTGCTTGACAAAAGTGGGCTAGTATGGTAGCCTTTTGGTCGTGGCGGAATGGCAAGCCGGAGCGCTGCGGTGGTGGAAATAAACAGTCTGTCAAGACTTTTAATTACCCGTAAGTCTTTGAAAACGTGTACCAATGGTTTTGGACCTAAAATTGTGTGGGACAAAATAATTTTATTTTTGAAAAACGAACCCGAGAAGTTATTGAAAACACAGGTTTTAGGCCAAAAAGCGAACCCAAACGAACCCAAAAGCGAAGCCGGGAAGTTATTGAAAACACGTAGCTGTTGAAAAAGCGAACCCAAAACGAACCCAAACACGAACCCGGCCATGTTGTTGAAAATAAAGGTTCGCTGAAAAACGCGCCGCGAGCATTCTGAAGCCCTTGCCCAGCAGGAATCCGGTCCGTTTCAGCCCTTCGTTTTCATAGATAAACTCTGTCTCCGCCCTTTGAAACCTTGTTACAATGGGCGGGCCGAAATCCAAACTGCTCCAGGAGAAACTATGAAAGTCGCCGCAGTTCAGATGGACGTCAAGATTCTTAAGAACGGGCATAACCTTGCGCGGGTGCTTGACTACCTGGAGCGCGCGGCGAGCGAAGGGGCAAAGCTTGTTGTCTTCCCGGAGTGCGCTCTTTCCGGTTACTGCTTCACCAGTCGCGAGGAGGCCCTGCCCGCCGCCGAAACCATCCCGGGCCCTTCGACGGAAAACCTTGCGGCCACAGCCAGGCGCCTGGGTGTCTCGGCTGTGGTCGGTATGATGGAGCGCGCGGGCGGCCATCTCTATAACGTCGCGGTCGTAATCACCCCCGATGGAATCGCCGGCACGCACCGAAAGATCCACCTGCCGTATCTCGGCATCGACCGTTTCGACGGGTTGGGCGATCTTCCCTTCCCCGTCTTCCAGGCCGGGCAGGCGAAGGTTGGCGTCAACATCTGCTATGACTGCAGCTTCCCCGAATCCGGCCGCGTGCTCAAGCTGAAGGGCGCGCAGGTGCTGGCCATCCCCACCAACTGGCCTGAGGGCTCCGACACCTGGGCGCACATTCCCAAGGTGCGCGCCATTGAAAACCACATGTACGTAGTTGCCGCCGACCGCGTGGGTGAAGAGCGCGGCTTCCGCTTTGCCGGTCACTCGCAGATCATTGACGTCACCGGCGCCGTGCTGGTGGAAGCCGGTGAAACCGAAGAAACCATCCTCTATGCCGATATTGAACCGGCGTACGCCGATGAGAACCGCGTGGTGAGGATCGCCGGCGAATGGGAATACGACCGCATTGCCTCCCGCCGGCCGGAAATGTACGGGCCCATCACCGGAACGAAATAACAAATGGTTGTTATCCTGATAGCGCGGAGGAATTCCAATCGCCCGCTTGCCTAGACGTTGAAGAAATACAGTTCCGGCGCCCGCTGGGCTGCACGCAACAGCATCAGCGCCAGTTCGCGCGCGTGATAGTCGCCCCACATGCAGGATTCCCCGCACGGCGCCTTGCGACCTTCCGGAATGTAATCCCAGCCGCCAGGCCGGTGATAAACAGAATGGAGGACCAGCCCCTGATGGGCAGGATCGGTCGAGACATAAGGTTCCGCCAGCAGCGTCTGCGCCACGGTGAGCGCCGCCTGCCGGTAGCGCTTGCCGTCTTCCGCGCGTTGCTGCACTCGCTCGAGGTAATGGCCCAGCCGCCACAACCCCTGGCCTGCAATCGAGGCGGCGGAACTATCCACCGGCTCAAATTCATTGAATGGATCGCTCGGCCGCGAAAGATAATCGCCCAGCTTTGCAAGCCCCGGCGCGCCCGTGTCCCAGTAAGGAACGCCATCGGTGGGGGTCTGCTCGAGATAAAAATCGGCGGTGGCTTCCGCGGCGCGGAGCATCACGGCTTCAAGTTTTTCGAGCCCGCCGAGCCCCCTGAATTCTTCCGCCGGCAGCGTGCGGACAAATTCCAGTTGTTCCGCAAACCCCAGAATGGCCCACGCCAGGCCACGCGTCCAGGTGGTGAAAGGCGAATAGCCCTGTTGAACATTCGGACACCGGTAGCGGCCGTCTTTGGCGTTGAACAACGATTCGTGCGCCACGCGGCCCCGCACATCGTAAACGTCGCGGCCCTCGCCGTAATAGACCGAAAAGCGCGCGGTGGCCTCGGCGTGCTGGACCATGCGTTCGAGCAGCGAGACTTTGCGGTCCGATTCCTCGTGCAGCGCATAACCCAGGCGATGCGCAACGGCGAGCGACCGCAACGAACGGATCGTATCCACAAACAGCGAGTGCGCTCCATTGAACGAGCAGATGTATCCCCCGCCGTCAGCAATTCGCGACCAGCGTGCCGCCTGGACTGCGCCGCTGGCCTTGAGCGCCAGCCTGTAGTAATCCTGTTCCGGCTGCGTCGCCGGGATCCTGCCCTCGCGGGCCAACCGGGCCAGATTGCCGAAGGTGCTGATGACGTTAAAGCCATGATCGTGGACGCCGGTGTGGGTGGTGTAACTTTCCATCCACTTCCGCGTTCCCTCGCGCCCGCATTCGAGGAACCACGCCTCGCCGGTGGCGTCAAACTGGAGCAGCGCAGAGCCGTACTGGAACCCACGAGTCCAGTCGGTCCAATCGCGCGGCTGGTAGCGCCCCTTGACGGTTACGACAGGCGAACCGGCGGCCGGGTCCCAGGACTTTTCAACAGCCCGAATCTTGGCCGCCGAGAGTTCAAACAACCGCTCAAGCTTCGGAAGGAGTTTGCCGGGAGAAAGTGCAGTATCGATCTGGATCATTTCGGATTACACCGTCTACAACCGGCGGAGGTGGAAGCCTCCGTCCACGTTGATCACTTCGCCCGTCGAAAATGGATAAGCGCCCTGGGCAATGGCCGCGACTGCCCGGCCCACGTCTTCAGGCGTTCCCCAGCGGGCAATGGGCGTGAGGCCCTCGGCGATCATGCGGTCATACTTCTCTTGCACGCCCGCCGTCATGTCGGTTGCGATAATTCCCGGGCGCACCTCGTAAACATTAATTCCGTATTCAGCGAGGCGCGTGGCAAAAAGTTGTGTGGCCATCGACAGCCCGGCTTTGCTGACGCAGTAGTCCCCGCGGTTGACGCTGGCCGCATACGCGGAGAGCGAAGAGATGTTGATAACCATGGGCTTCGCACACCCCGCTGGAAGATGGGGGAGTTTCGAGATCCAGTAGTTTGCCACGGCCTGCGTCAGGAAATAAGGCCCCTTCAGGTTGATGGCGATGAGGCGGTCAAAACTTTCCTCCGTGGCTTCAAGCAGATCAGCGCGCACCTCCGGCGCCACGCCGGCGTTGTTGACCAGCACATCCATCCAGCCCCATTCGTGCTCGACAAACTCCACCAGGCGGGCGCGGCCTTGCGGGCTCGAAATGTCGCCCTGGACGGTTTCAAACTTTACCTGCTTCGCATCAGGCGCGGCTTCAATACACAGCCGATAGCATTCTTCCGCAGCCTCAACGTTCGACGTGTAGTTGATCGCCACACCGAAGCCCGCTCGGGCCAGGCTGAGAGAGATCCCGCGGCCAATCCCCCGCGCACCGCCGGTCACCAACGCCGTTGGAAATTCTGGAAACATGACCTAAGACTATACCGGAGGAAATCGCTGGATTTGCAAAAATCTGTTGACTGCAAGGAACCGCTATACCGCGCCACCACCCACGGATAGAAGCGGCAGCATGATGGCAGTCGTATTCGGATCTTGTTCAGACCCGCTAAGTACTTTGGACGGACAAAAACAAACATGAAGACCAAAACCACGAAGCCTGCATTTTCCAGCAGCAGAGTGTGCTCCCGCCATGCGCTGATATTCGTCACCGCACTTTTCTGCGTTGTCGCGGCAGTTGTTCAAATTCAATCCCTGCCTGCAAGGCCGGCTGAACCAGTCAAACCGATTTCGCTCAATCCGGAGAACCCGCACTACTTCCTGTTTCGCGGCCACCCTGCGGTGTTGATTACTTCAACGGAACACTATGGCGCGGTGATGAACATGGATTTCGATTACCCGCTCTACCTGACTGAACTGCAATCGCACGGATTCAACCTGACGCGCCTTTTCTCAGGTGTCTATGTTGAAAACCCCACTGCGTTCCAGATTGCCAGGAACACGCTGGCGCCGCCGCCGCTGCGGTTTATCTGCCCCTGGGCCCGAAGCACGCAGCCAGGATACGCGGGAGGCGGCAACAAATTTGATCTTCGCACCTGGAATAACGCCTACTTCCACCGCCTGAAAGATTTTGTCGCGCAGGCCGGCAAGCACGGCATTGTCGTGGAAATGGTCCTGTTTTGCCCCTACTACGCAGATTCACAATGGGACCTGAGCCCCGTTAAGGCAAGCAACAACATCCAGGGAATTGGCGACCTTCCCAGGACGAAAGCTTTAACGCTCGAAAACGGTCCGTTGCTTGCGATCCAGGACGCCCTGGTCCGCAAGATTGTCACGGAACTGCGTGACTTTGACAACGTGTACTACGAGATCTGCAACGAGCCCTATTTCGGGGGAGTGACCATCGCCTGGCAGAATCACATTGCTGAAACCATCAGGAGCACAGAATCGGCATTCCTCGCGCGGCACCTCATCGCCCAGAACATTTCAAATGGTTCCAAAAAGATCGAGGACCCCAATCCTTCTGTTTCCATTTTCAATTTCCACTATTCGCGTCCGCCTGAAAGCGTGGCCCTGAACTTCGGCCTGAATCGCGTCATCTCTGACGATGAA
>JAJYJL010000432.1 GCA_021789565.1 Acidobacteriota bacterium | reverse complement strand
TGTAATCGGTAATCCGTGTTCCCTTTGGAAGTTCAGCAATGGTACGGGCCATTTGCGGTCCTCCTCTCATTCTCATGAGAGGAGGATACCACAAATTCATCTAAGTGAACAGTATTGCTCCTAGGCCTCGCTATTCGCCTCGGTCTCTCAGTCGCCGCCGCGGTGCTCGTTAGGCACTGGATTTATTTACCTCTGCCCGCGTTGGTGAGCATAGGTCAAATGGTCCTTTATCTCACTCTCTGCCTTGTGCCCCCGAACCTATATAGAGTCTTGTTGCGCGATAAAATACAAAAACGTGAAGAGGACCTCGAAAGTGCCACGCATGTGGTGTATCTTCCCGCAGGGCAGGTCGCCACCGGATCAATCGAAATCCCTGTCTCTCAATTTTGGAATACCATCGTCGCCCAGGCTTCAGAGATAAGGTTCGTCGGTAAAACAGCGAAATTTCGGAATCGAAAGATTGAGGAGTCTTTCCTCCAAAATATTGTCCCGATGCTCTTATTCGTAGCGCTTACTGTTATTTTTTCCATCGTGCTAACGACGTTCCGCTCGGACGAATTGAAGCAGGTTGCCCCAAATCTGCCGTCACCCCTAGTGTCATTTGCTCAGGGTCTAATCAGTCTGATGCCGCTCGTCTGGATCTTCGGGAACCTATATGGAGAGATTACATGTCATCGAGATACAGTGTTCAGGGCTTTGGATTAGCGGCGGCGGTGCCGTCATCCCATGGTGACGGCACCTCGGCAGATAGATTGAAGAACACGCGGGTGGCGTATACATCGCGGTTTTTTCGATGTGTGCGGTTACGCAAGCGGTTTTTTCGGGCGGCAGCAGGTGGGTGGCGCAGACATCGCGGTTTTTGCGATGTGTGCGATTTCAGGTTGTAGAATAGCGCCATGCCTCGGCAGCGCCATTATTACGGCCTGAATCACCCGCATTTCATCACTGCCAGCACCTACCGCCGCGCCCGACTCTTTGATTCGGACCGCTTCCGTCGGCACTTTGTTCAAACTCTCAGCCAGGTTCGCCAGCAGCAGGATTTCCGCCTGCTCGGATGGGTCCTGATGCCCGAGCATTTTCATCTGCTCCTGTGGCCGTCCGCTGAAACCAATCCTTCGCAAATCGTTCAGAGCCTCAAGGAGCGAACCGCAAAATTTGTTTTATCGCATCTGCGCCAGAATGCCGGCCATCCCTGGTGCGCTCGGATGCTGGAAAAGCTTGCCTTGCCCCAAACGGTCCATCGCCCCTCAACCCACCGCGCCTGGCAACGGCGATTTTACGACCTGAACGTCTGGAGTGAGAAGAAACACCTGGAAAAATTGGATTACATGCACTCCAACCCGGTGAAACGCGGACTGGTCAGTTCCGCTGACCAGTGGCCATGGTCGAGCTTCAGGTTTTATTTTCTCGAAGATTCATCCCTGCTGGCCATGGACCATCTTCCCTGATTGCCAATCCCATCAACCGCACACATCGCAAACCCCGCGATGTATGCGCCACCCTGCGTAAAGCGACAAATAATTCAAACCTCATAATCTGGAGCTATTATCCGATGATATCGGCTGGAAGGGAAATCCCAAATGTGGGAAGGTCAGGTGACCGCCGGCCTTGCGGCCGCGGAAAAACGCAACGAGGCTGAAGAGCTACTGAACAAGCAGCTCAAGACGAAGACTTTTCCGGACGCAGCAGAGGGAAAAGGATCACGTCGCGGATGGAATGCGAATTGGTCAGGAGCATCGCCAGGCGATCAACACCAATCCCTTCCCCGCCCGTCGGCGGCATGCCGTAACTCAGGGCGCGGATATAATCTTCATCAATGGAATGGGCCGTCAGGTCCCCCCGCTCGCGTAACATCTGCTGATACTCGAAACGATCGCGCTGCTCCGCCGGATCATTTAACTCGCTGAACGCGTTGGCGATCTCCATACCGGCCACATAAAGCTCGAATCGCTCGACGAAATTGGGATCGTTCGGCTTCTGCTTGGAAAGAGGCGACACCTCCAGCGGAAAGTCGATGATAAACGTCGGCTGGATTAAGTGATGTTCCGCGACGGCTTCAAAAAGGTCCTGAAGCGCCGTGCCCGCCGCCGTTCCTTCAGGGAGCGCCAGGGGCGCATGCCGCCCGCCGGACTTCTCCGCCCAGCTATTGTAGGTTTTGACCCATTCAAAAACCGCCTTGGGGTCCGCAAAGCTTTCAACCTTTGGACTGGTTCCGGCTTCTTCCGGCCAGTAACGGACAACCGCCTCTTTCATGGTCAACCGCTGGAACTTCTCAAACGAGATGTGGTGCTCGCCGTAGTCAAACTCAAGCGAGCCCACAACGGCCCTGGCCACGTGCTGCATCAGGCGCTCACTCAGGTCAATCATATCCCGGTAATCCGCATACGCCTGATAAAACTCCAGCATCGTAAACTCAGGGTTGTGCTGGGTTGAAATGCCTTCATTGCGAAAGTTTCGATTGACCTCATAGACGCGGTCCAACCCTCCCACGATCAGCCGTTTCAGGTAAAGTTCCGGAGCAATCCGCAAGTAGAGGTCCATGTCCAGTGTGTTGTGATGGGTCACAAAAGGACGGGCCATGGCGCCGCCCGCCATCGGCTGCATCATCGGCGTCTCCACCTCAACGTAACCGTGCGACTCCAAAAACTCCCTCAAGGCCTTGATGAGCCGTGCCCGCCGCTCAAAAACCCGCCGCGCCTCCTCATTGACCATCAGGTCCAGGTATCGCTGGCGGTAACGGATCTCCACATCGGTCAGGCCATGCCACTTTTCCGGCAGCGGAAGCAGCGCCTTGGCAAGAAAATAAAGGTGTTCGGCATGCACCGTCAGCTCACCCGTGCGGGTGCGAAACAGATACCCTTCCACGCCAATCAGGTCGCCCAGGTCAAGAAGCTTGTATAACTCGAAATCCCGCTCGCCCACCGCGTCCAGACGCACATAGATCTGCAGCCGGGCGCCTTCTCCCTGGAGGTGTGCAAATCCGGCCTTACCGTGTGGCCGAATGGTCATGACCCGCCCGGCAATCCTTACCGGGGCCCTGTTGGCATCCAGTTCCTCGGCCGTCCGTGCGGAATATTCGCCCAGAATCTGCGGAAGGGTGTGGCTGAAATTGAATTTTCGCGGGTAGAGCTCAAAACCCAGGGATTCAATGGCCTTGAGCTTCTTCTCGCGTTGCAGAACCAGGTCCTGGCTTTCAGTGTTTGATATTGACAAGTTCACAAACTCCTGTTTCCGACCCTTTTCAGCCCGCGGATTGGGCAACAGCTTAGGCAGCGACCTATAGACCACAAACACCACAAATTAGACATGTTACCGCCGAGCGCTTGAGCCGCCTAGCCCACTATCGGGATGCCATGGTCCTGAGCAACCAATGGAATCTGAAAGGGGCATTATAGGTTTCTGCACGAAAAAGTGTCAAGAATTGACGCCTTCCGCACCAAAGACAGTTCACCAGAAATGACTGGTATTTCAAAATTAATAGCCACATAGATAGCCTAAAAGCTGCAAAAATTTTCACAAAATAGGCTACTTTGCTCTTGATATCTCCCATCGGTTCACATATTATTGGAAAGCGCTTATGGTGTGGCTATTCGAAATCGGCATTCTCCTGGTGCTCGCTGTTGTGCTTCGGCGAATCCTCCACGTGGGGCAGAACACGCCTGCCGAAAAGGTGTCACCGCGTTTTCGAAGACCCGCCAACAACCCATTATGTTCACCCCTGCTCTCAGAAATTGACGCCCACACGGCGATCCTGGGGGTGGTGCTGAACGATGCCATCGATGAACTGGTTTCCGGAAATCCTGAGATAGCCCGCCGCATGCTCGGCGTCTTCAACAGCGAGCGGGAACGGCTGGTTGATTTAGTTATCCACCTGCAGAATCTCTCGCTCAAGTATCTCCCAACGGTCCAGTATCCCATCGACGCAAGAAGCCTTGACCCGGCGTCCTTCCATTCCCAACCAGTGACCGAGATCCTGAAACGGCATGGTGTATTGGAGCAGTTTGTCTTTCGTTCCAAGCTTCGGTTCCAGTTGCAATTGCGATTGTTGCGGCGCGCGACTGCACTGCTCAACGAGAGCTTTGAGGAAGTCAGACGCCATACGGGAACTGATGTCACGAGCTTTCGCGGCACCCTGTCGCAGCTTGACCTGTACTATCACGACCTGGATCTGCTGACGAAGGAAACGATTTTGGGATTCAGCGAGGAACTTTCGGCCCTTCCCGATGCCGTTCTTGAAGACATGGCTGCTGATATTTCCGTCCTAACCAGCCGCAACACCGTGGCTTCCACCCCCACCATCGCATCCCTGCGTTAAACAGCAGAACCCATCCCACACTCCGCGCGAAGGCGTTGGTCGCGCGAACATCCTCGTGGCTTGTCACGCCCGGCCCTGCAACAGCAAGTTCATCGGCAAGCCCATCAGCTACTGAAACGGCCGTGGGGATGCTACTTCCGGCAGTTCCTATCCATAGAAAATCTCGGCCGTTTGGATCAGCGCCGGGTCGACGAATTTCAGCTTGGTCATGGCGTCCTTCAGCGGGATGTCTTCAATTTTGTTCCCCCTCAGGCAAACCATGTTTCCATACTTGCCTTCGTGGAGCAGATCAACCGCTTTCACGCCGTACCGGGTGCCAAGGACGCGGTCAAAAGCTGTTGGCGAGCCTCCCCGCTGAATATGGCCCAGGACGGTCACGCGGGTCTCATACCCTGTCCTTTTTTCGATTTCGTTGGCAATCACTTCGCCAACTCCGCCCAGGTGGACGTGGCCAAACTGGTCAAGCTTCTGGTCTTTGGTCACGACTTCTTCCACGCCCTCCAGCTTGAAACCTTCTGCCACCACCACAATCGAGAACAGGCGGCCCCTCGTGTGCCGTTTTTGGATGATCTCGCAAATCTCATCGATGGACATCGGATGTTCCGGGATCAGGATGCAATCAGCGCCTCCAGCCAGACCTCCTGTCACTGCAATCCAGCCCGTATGGCGGCCCATGACTTCCACAACCATCACACGCTGGTGCGACTCGGCTGTCGTATGCAGGCGGTCAATGGCTTCCGTCACAATCGTGACCGCCGTGTCAAAACCAAAGGTTTGATCGGTCCCTTCGACGTCATTATCGATCGTCTTCGGCACGCCGACGACTTTCACGCCCTCCGCCGCAAGCTGGCGCGCCACACCCAGCGTGTCCTCGCCCCCGATCGCAATCAGGTAATCAAGGCCCAGCTTCTCCATATTGGCCAGCAAGGCTTTCTTGTCTTCTTCTTTCTTCAGAGGATTCGTCCTGGATGTCCCCAGGATTGTTCCCCCACGGGGCAAAATGCCCGAGACCTTCATCAGGTCGAGAGGATCAACATTGCCTTTCACAAGGCCCAGCCATCCGTTCTTGATTCCGTAGACCTCGTAATTCAGCATCAAGGCGCGGCGAACCACGGCGCGAATCACCGCGTTCAATCCGGGACAATCTCCACCTCCCGTTAAGATTCCGATTCTTCCAGGACCGTCTTTAGCCATTTCTCTTGTTTCTCCTAATAAGAATATGCAGGTCGTGGGCAGTTATAGGCTGCACATGCCAGGCCTTTACGCCAGGCCGCCCGCAGAGAGCAACGCCTGAGGCTGAAACATTCGAATCTATCAGGAAAACGATAGCCCGGTCAAATGATACGTCAGCGCGGCGACGTAAAAGAACAAGCCCGCGCCTGGAATTCAAAGGAAGCCTTCTAACCGACAAAATACTCTCGCGCGATGAATAATAGGCCCAGAACGATCATGAGAGTGTTGGCGGCAAAAAAAAGGAGTGTTCTGAATCTCTTGTGGGCTCCTGCCCCCCAGGCCATCAGCCATACCGATAAGAAAGAGGCGCCGTAATAGCCGATCAGGCTGCCCACAAAAAACGGCAGGATGTGCCCATAGCCTTGCACGCGACCTTCGTCAATAATTGGGCCGGCGATGGCCAGCCAGTACACCCAGGTGCCCGGGGCGCTCGCTTCCACCAGGGTGGCAAGCGCCAGGCTGCCGCGACTTAGCTTCCAAGAGTACTCCTTTTCCCCCGGGCCCTTCCGGGGATTTCCGCACAGCAGGTAGGCTCCGAAACCTGCCAGCGCCGCGCCGCCGGCGTAGGATGTGTAGTGAGCAACACCAGGTGGGATGAGCTGATAAAAGAAAAAAGCGACGAGGAAAAAGACCGCATCAACCACTGCGGGGGGAGCCACAAGCACCCAGGCGGCCCGCAACCGGTGCTTGAGCGTCATCTGGGTCAATGCAATCAAATGTAAAGGCGTGGGAAGCAGCCCGCCTACCACCCCCATCCCGAATCCCAACAGGAACAGTTGCATAGCCTTCTCGCAGAATCTTATGGTGAGTCGGGACGGAAAACGGGAATCCGGTGGCCATGATCGACGCACGCCGCAGGCGGTCCGCCAACGGGCCGGCAAAGGAAAAGTCCGCCCCCCCTTTCCCTGAAAGCCGCCGAGGACTCCACAATCTAAACCAACACGAGGTCGGGATGGTAGATGCTCCCCGTGACGTGCCGCGCTACGGCAATCAGCCGGCGGTCCGGGTTCATGATTTTTAACAAAGAAATCGCCTGAACGCGTCCCGTTCCCCGCCCAAAACGCTCAGTCTGCGCCAGCTCAAAAGAGTGTCCGTGGCGGACACTCTTTTCCTCCCTGCCGCGCACAATCAGTTCCGGGCAATCCGGAAGAAGCGCCTCCGGGGGGACGATGCATTTTCCCAATTCCTGTTCTCGGACCGATTCCTCCAGCGCCTCCAGTGTCACCGACTTGTCCAGGGTAAATTCTGCCACGGCCGTCCGGCGCAACCCGTCGAGGTGGGCCCCACAACCCAGCCTTTGTCCGATGTCATGGGCAAGCGAGCGAACGTACGTCCCGCCTGAGCACTCCACGGCGAAGCTGGCATAGGGTCTGCCGAATGACAACAGTTCCAAT
>JAJYJL010000431.1 GCA_021789565.1 Acidobacteriota bacterium | reverse complement strand
CGCATAGAGGGCAATCGTGATTTCGCCCTCGATGTGGCGCCGGATGGTGTCGAGCGTCAGGCTGAGCCCCTGGCCGGTTTTCTTGTCGGTGGGCCGGAAATAGTAATGCCGGCCGCTTTCCGGGTGCGGCCGGTCGGACTGCAAGGTGTAAGCCCGCCGGTTGACGAAGAGGCGGAAGTAGTCCGCCACGACGCCCGCGGGCGCTTTGAGACGGTGCCTCCGCATCATTTCCTCTCTCACGTCGGGTGGTCGCCACAGTTCCATGCTGGCAGTGGTAAAACGAAAAATATTTCTCGTCAAACAGCTGCCAAGTTCTGAAGCCGCTCTGCGACGCCATTTCACCCGCTTTTCTGTGAAATTCTCGCCTCTGGGAGCCCTATCGCTTCGCTCCAGCAGGTGCGTCAGGGCGATGCTTGGGCAAGTTTATTTTGGGGTGACAGCAATGAAAAGATAGTGTTCTCTCGTAGAATCATGAGGTTAGACGTTGGTTGCTAGGAGTCCCGAGGGACCACCTATTCCCACGGTCAGAACCGTTGCGGCGCGAGCACGACTTGGACCTAATTATTTTCGCTGTCCAAATTCTTTAACAATTGGCCCCCTATACGGGCGAAAAGCTGGAGAGCGCCAGTTGACCTCAAGCAAGCCCCTACCCTTCTGCTATCCACCTGTTTTGAACGGGTTGCAGCAAGCCACTGCAAAGGGTCAAGAGAGGTGCCTTCAGACGGGTTGACTCGTGGGGCTCCATGGCTGCTGGCCGGGCGTGATGAACCATCTGGCCGCCGGATGAAGCAGCCTTGGCGACTCGACGAGCCTGAGAAAGTGGCATTGATTGATCAGGACATCGAATTCCGCCGGGCTGTACCCGCCGTAGTTCCGGTCGTTGAAGTCAACCCAAAGCCATACGCACCGTTTGCGGTCATAGACGTAGATTGCGCCGCAATCGAGCGCGTCGGGATGGGCAAGAAAAACCACGACTGCGGTTGGAAACTGAATCCATCGATGAATCATCGGGAATTCGGTAAATTCGAGAAGCTTGGCTGCGGCTTGGTCAAGTGTTTCTCGTTTACCGAGTTTAACAGTTGGACTGGTCTGCATTTCTCCGAACACGACTGGTATCCTCCTTCCTCATTCACTGAGTGTATGGGTATTTGGGAGCTCGTCTGGAGTCTTCTTGCCGTTCTCCTCTTTCCCGATCTTGCCATGCAACGATCAGCGGTCAGGGATTCTCATCTTTCTTGATGTCCGAGCCGGTCAATGGTCCTTGGTTTTGCAGTTCATTTCGCGGATCTTCTTCATAACGCTGAGACCTGAGGCGTAGCCGTGAGGCCAAAGCTTGTGCGTAGGCACTCGCATTGCGGACAGTACTAGCGCTAAGATGCGTATCGGCGAAGGCCTTCGGCGGCGTGGGACCGGTCTGCTGAGCACAAGAACTCGGTATTCCTCCAGTGGAATACACGAATGGGATGCATGCTAGTCCGTCACGTCTGGAGTGAATTACGACCCGGGATCGTCCTGCCAACTATAGTCTTTCTTCGCTCCGGGGGTCGGTGGAGCGGGCTTGATTTCAAATGGTCTGTAGAATTCCGGCCAGCGCTGGCGCTCGATGGAAAGGCCATGGGCCACAGCCAGCAAGTAGGAGTGGTTCCGAAAGTAGTTGTGATCTGTCCCCGGGTGCTCGATTCCTTCGGGCTGGTACCTTTCCACATTCATCGTTCCGTCGCCCGCCCAGACATAGAAAAACTGCCGCCTGAAGCGAAGGAACGCCGGTTGTACTGCCGGATGCTGTGTGCCTCCACCAGCAAGGAGTATATTCATGCGACGCCAAGCCTTGGTTTCATCGAAATTGCCCTTAACTTTTTCAAATCCTTCGCCCCAGGTACATCTCGCCTCATTCAAAAGCCTTTCAACAGTGGGGCGCACGCGGAGCGGATCTCCATAACTCGTCGCGCCAAGTAATACAGAGCGATCGCAATAGCAAAGGACTGGAATGTCCTCGTGCGGTGGCCGCACTCTATTAATTGAAAGCTCCGTGCTCCCAGCACCCATATCCACGACAAGGTACATGCCCGGCACCATCCGCGGAAGTTGGGCAAGGGACACTAAGGCAGCTAGGTTTTCTGGGAGGACCTCATACAAACGCTCCCCAATGGCCGGTACCGATAACGTCTTCAAACGCACGTCTATAGTACCTAGTGCACTAAGCTCTGCCCCCTGCAAAAGAGCAGAGCGTTCTTGAAAAACTAAACTCCACGCGACCGCCACAACTCGCAGGTATCTTTCCTTCCGCCTGTCGTCTTCAATGTGATCCATCGGGGCTGCCACATTAAGGTAAGGACGGTATGCACCCTCGCCAAACCTCCGATCGAGCTCACGCTTCACAAGCTGCAAAACCCAGCTGACGTAGGCCGCAACCAGAATCTCGCTGCCCACTTGGGATCGTCGGAGATCCCCAGCCGTCAATTCGTTCCCGCCTCTTGGTTGGATAAGATCAAGCTTGAGTGAGCCGTACAACTCGCCTGTATTCCTTGACCAGGCCTCCCTTCCGAAAAACACTCTGCCTCCAGTGATTCGCACGTCGGAGGGAAACACAAAGTCAGGGTACCCTGGGGTCGCTTCGTCCAGGCGAAGTAGCGTGGCCTTAACATCGCCAC
This sequence comes from Acidobacteriota bacterium, assembly GCA_021789565.1. The sequence continues at coordinate 4,293 of JAJYJL010000431.1, read as the reverse complement.
GCCGACGCACCAGGACTTTTGTAGAGAAGGTTCCGTAGTCGAGACCGATCGTTACGACTGGTTTGGTTGATGCTTCCTTTGTCTCGCGAGGCAGCCCGGGAGCTTGTTGAGCGGCCCGTGGCACAGCCATCTTCGAACCACTGGGGGCGGGTCTACCAACCGGCGGCTCAGGTGTTTCCACACCACTGAGCCGGGGTCTATGAACCGGCCGCAGGCCCACAAGACCTCGGACTACACTGAGTACTCTACGAATCCAGTCACGAAGTGCCATGATTCATGACGACCAGGTCAACGCTTGACCTCAACGGCGCAAGCAGCAATGGGTTGAGAAAGTTCGGCCGTAACGCCTTTGCGGTCTTCGAGAGCATTACACTGATCCCTGTAGCGCGATTCCGCTCGCGCAATTTGGGCGTCGAAAAGCCTCAAGATTTCGAATCCCCGATCACGTTCGACCGCAGTTTGCCTCCTGTTGCGAATTTGAGTTAATACATGACGGTGTTCTTCATCCAGTGCAGCCTTCCGCCGCGCGTAAGTCGCCTGATTTTCTAAGCGTTCCCGCTCCCGCAACGATCTGTTGCTCTGCAGTGCCGCGCTTAGAATACGATCCCAAACCAAGTGGGGGAGGGGTGGCGCAGACCCCTCTCGGCTCCACTCTTCGCCTCGGGTTACTACACGATGGAGGAGTTCCTCTGCCGACTCTGTGTCGAGAAGACATTCTTCGTCCAACGACCAGACAACAGCTTCCAGCTCTCGCCGTGCTCTGATACCAGTTAAATGATGGGCAAAAACAACGATGTAGTACAGCCCTGATAGGGGAGATCTGCCATCGGCTGCATTCAACGCCAGCGACGCCTGACCGATGAGCGCCGTCGGGCGGGTCATGGTCGGCTCGAGTTTTCGTACGGCAGCTTGCACTAAAGGGTGGCTCGCATTTAGAAGGGCGATTTCTTCATTGTTGAATGCTTTTGCGCCGTCGGTGGTAAAAGTCAACACAGAGCCGCTCGGAGGGATCGCCCAGAACTGTCCAGGATCGCAGGCCTCCCTTATATCCTGGGAGAGGGCATCGGTCACATGCAGGGCAAACACTCCGGGCGACCCTTCTTCCCAAGTCTTCACATCCGGGTGAAACGTATCGAAGTAAGTTTCAAGCAATGACCGAATAGACTCTCCTGTAAGATAACGACCGAGCCGCTGGACACGCTTGATCTCGTCGCGAATGAACTCTTCATGTCCAAAAAGTTCTCTCGCGTGCTCCTCGAGCTTCTCGATTTCGATTCTGCGATTTTCGATAACCTTTGCTGCCTGCTCGACTCGGGCCTCCACTTCTTCAGGTGTTAGAGTACCGTTGAGGAAATCCCGCTGAAGCTCTCGAACAGTTTCTCCAAGAATTGCCTCCAGGTCGCCGATACTCCGTTCAAAAATTCCAATCCGTTGGTAAAGACGATACAGAATCTTCTGTTCGACTGTGTCCTCTACCACCAGATTATGGATGAAGATGATCTCCGCCTTCTGCCCATACCGGTCGATGCGCCCGATCCGCTGCTCGACGACCATCGGGTTCCACGGCAGATCGTAGTTCACCACGTGACGGCAGAATTCGAAATCAAGGCCCTCGCTCCCAACCTCAGTTGAAACAAGTGCTACTACGCTCGCGTCTTTTCGAAAACGTCTAACACGGCGGCCCCGCTCATCCCTTTCGGGGTGTTGTGGGTCCGACGGGATTTCCCCCGAGATCAACAACGAGTGAAAACCGGCCTCGCTTAACCTCCTCCCAAGATACTTTGCAGTACCGACAAAGTACGTGAAGATCATAACTTTCTCGCGGGGATTGTTGTTCCAGATGATCTTGAGAATCCGCATTAGGCTCTCAAACTTCGAATCCTGTGCGGGGACAGGTGGAAGGTTGCTGCTCACGCTGTCCGCAACATTTGGCGCCTCGCTGGGCGGGATGTCCGTATACTCGTCAGCGTTGTCATCCTCTGTCTGAACTGGGCCTCGGTAGAGAATAGTCCCATGGATGCTGCTGGCAGCCTGTCGAGCACGCTGGATCTGGCCAAGCGAAAGCGCCTGGCGAGCCCAACCATGTGAACCCCTTACTCCGACCAACTGCTGATAGGCCAAATCTTCCTCTTCTGTCCACTTGCAGAGTTGTACTTGCGCTTTTCGGACCGGTGCCTTCTCTTGCACCTCGCGTTTTCTTGTTCGAGTTAACACGGAAGAGAGGGGGTGTAGGCCTAGGATTCTTCGTTCAAGGTCTATCCACGCTCGGCGATCTTTGGGTGGACCGGCTTTCAGCTCCTCGATAATCCGAAAGGCCAAGGGGTCGGGTGATTGGCGACGGGGGCCCGTTTGGTAAAGTTGGCAAAGTATCTCTTGGCACTTTATGAGCAATTCCGGAGTTGCCGAACGCGCTAGCCGTGCCGCCTCGAATATTCCCTGATGGTCAGCCAGCGTCTTCGCAAGCACATCTGCATCGCGGAATTCCGCAGGCCGAAGTGAATGTAAGAGACTGAAAAGATCGCCAGTGCCTAGTTGAAGAGGAGTGGCCGTTAGGAGCAACACAGACTGGCCAAGTCGGCCGAGGTCTTCCAGGAGAGCGTGGGTTAGGGTCCCGGGGTTCCGGCCGTGATGCGCCTCGTCAACGATGACCATGTCAAGAGAGGGGACCCGAACTTCTAGCTCTTGGCGCAGCGTCTCGCTACGCAAAGCTTGCATCGAGATTATGGCGCGAAGCCGCGCATCCTCGGGGTACTTAGAAGCGTGCTGTAAATACTCGCGGAGTTCGGAAGTTGAAAGGATTCTGAAGTTTCGACCGAACTTGCCCTCCATTTCGACTTTCCACTTTTCGCGTAGTCTTGAGGGGCAGACCACCAGCACCTTGTCCAACGGCTGACGTGCCTCAAGTTCGGAGAGAATGAGACCGGCTTCGATGGTCTTGCCCAGACCCACCTCGTCAGCGATTAGAAGTCTGCGGTCCGGAGAATCGAGCAACTTAAGCAATGGCTTGTACTGGTAGGGCTCGAAGAGGATGCGTTGTGCGTTAAACGAGTAAACGGTGTTCCGATTTGTGTTCCTGACTCTTTCGATGGCCAAGGCTGTACGGAAGGCACGAAACCTGCCCCAGCGGCCAGCTTGCGCAAGGGAATCGACGCTGTCAAAGTCAGGCGACGGAACTTCAAGGTCGTCTTCTGGTACCCACACAAGTTTCTTCGCAAAGTGAACCTTGTACCAGTACTCACCACCGTCAAGCTTCGGCTCACTAATGACCTGCCCGTGCTCGAGTGTTGCCCTCAGTACCACGGCGTCGCCGTTGCGAAAGAGTGGGCTGTCCCGGTTAGCCATCCTATTTCCCACGTGTCAAAACAGTCACGAGTTTCGACCGATTTTACACTTACTGAACTCCGAGGTCGAGTGTCCGGATATCTGTTACTTCTTATCTCAGGATAGGCGAAACCCGCCTCGCTGCAGAAGGCAGGGTGGAGCGTTGGCTTTGGTGCACCGACAGGCAGCAGAGATAGCCCAACGCTCCAGCTTTGGTGGCAGGATTCGGGGCGGGTTGACAGGCGGGCTAAAGAGATTTCGGGGGGAAGAGAACCGGCTTGCTATTGCGTCGCCGGGCCAGCTGCGGTCGTCAGTTGCTCAATGGCCGCCCGAAGCTTCGGGACATCGGCTTCGGTCAGGCGGCCGATGTCACCGTACTTGAGCGCACCCCCGCTGGCCTGCTCAATCACGTCGCCGATGGGGCGCTTTGTGGCAGTGGCAATCCGGCGAGCGCTCATCAGGAATTCGTTGCGCAACTGATTCAGGCCGTTGCCGGCCAGTGAGCCATTGCCATTCTTCGGCGCGTCAGACGAGGGTAGTTGGCTGGCTGCGGGTTTGTCTGTTCCGTTCGCAGGTTTGTTGGCCCCATTGGCTTTGACCTTTCCATTCGAGGCCTCTGCCGGTGTGCTCGTGGCCAAAGGGTTCTTGCCCCCATTGCCGGGAACGCCATCGGTCGCATTGCCCACTTCGTGGCCATTCCCATTACCATTGGAAGACCCATTCGCCGGCGGCGGATAGAACTCTCCATTGATTTCCGGCGCCTGCTCTTGTTCTTCCTCGACAACTTCGAACACCTTGCCGGTCGGCCCAAGCAGCTTCCGGGTCTCGGCAAACAGGCGAGCGTTTTCGGTCAGGTTGGCGATGAGCTTCCGCATGTCGTCGCCTTCGACCTCAAGGCTCAGCACCCAGACCGAAGTGGTCTTCTTCCTCTTCTCCTTGCGGTCGAAGTAGGTGATCTCTTCCGGCCGAACG
>JAJYJL010000430.1 GCA_021789565.1 Acidobacteriota bacterium | reverse complement strand
GATCTACACTGCTTTGCTTGTTTGCCGCAGTGTCCCTCGCCGTGAAGGTTGCGTCCTCGCAATCGATTCCATCGGCAGGACGCATCCGCTTTGAAGCCAACTGCGCAATCTGTCACGGCGGAGACGCCCGAGGTGGCGAGCGTGGGCCGAGTTTGCTCGGAACCCCGCGTTCAAAGAAACAAATTCTCCAGATTCTTCGCTCCGGAAGACCCGGCGGCATGCCTGCGTTTCATCTTCCTCCAAAGGAAGAGTCGGCTCTGGTCAGCTACGTCTATTCGCTCAATGCTCCGGCAGCGGGGAGTGGAAACATCGGCGACGCTTCCGCCGGAAAAGCTTACTACTGGGGCAAAGGAGGCTGTGGCGGCTGCCACATGATCTACGGGCGCGGCGGCGTGAAAGGACCAGACCTCACCACGCTGGGCAGAAAGCTGACAATCACCAGAATCGAAAAAGCATTAAGCGACCCAGGTGGGACGCCGGGCTACCAAATTTTGTCCATAAAGCTGAAGGATGGCAGGGTATTGCGCGGATTCGCGAGAAACGAAAGCAATTATGACCTCCAACTACAGGATTTTGAGGGGAATTTCCACTTCCTCAAACAGAGTGACATTGTTCAAATTGATAGGCAGCAGAAACCACTGATGCCTCCCGTGCGCCTCGCCAGTACTAACCTCCAGAACCTCCTGGCATACTTAAGCTCCCCATCAACGCCGGCGGCCCCGCCCGAAACATCGCTGAAAGGCGCGACGCCGGGCATTGGCGACTGGCCTACCTACAACGGCCAGCCGGAAGGCAATCGCTATAGTCCTCTGGATCAGATCAACGAGGGAAATGTCAGTCAACTCGCCGCCCGCTGGACCTTCCGAGTGCGGGGCGCGAGAGACCTGGAAACAACTCCCGTGGTGATTGGCGGCCTGATGATTGTGACGAACTCGAACGAAGCTTACGCGCTCGACGCCGCCAGCGGGCGCGAAGTCTGGCATTACCGTCGCGCCTTCAGTGGAGGTGAAGGCGGTGAGGTCGTGGCCGCCAACCGGGGCGTGGCCGTTCTGGGCGACAAAATCTTTATGGCAACTCCGGACGCGCACCTGCTCGCCTTGAATTGGGTGACTGGAGGGCTGGTGTGGGACGTAAAGGTGGCCGACTACCGGGAGGAATACCGGATCTCCGCTGCCCCGCTAGTGGTGGGAAACCTTGTGATCACAGGCGTAGGATTCGGGGACCTTGGCGCGCGCGGTTACGTCGTTGCCTATCAGGCCTCAACCGGAAAGGAGGCCTGGCGCTTCTATACAATGCCCGCTCCCGGGGACCCTGCCGCAACCACGTGGGCTGGCCGGGCACTGGCCCACGGCGGCGTCGCCACCTGGATGACCGGGACCTATGATCCCGAAAACGATCTCCTCTATTGGACGACTGGGAATCCCTGCCCGGACTTCAATGGCGATGAGCGCAAAGGCGACAATCTCTACTCAAATTCGGTGGTTGCGCTTAAACCCGAAAGCGGCAAGCTGCAATGGTATTTTCAATTCTCGCCCCACGACGTCCACGACTGGGACGCGCAGGAAACGCCACTGCTTGTGGACGCGGTCTTCCACGGCCGAAAACGGCATTTGCTGCTGCAAGCAAACCGCAACGGATTCTTTTATGTTCTTGACCGTGCCACAGGCCAGTTCCTGATGGGCACGCCGTTCGTCCACAAGCTGACGTGGGCCCGCGGCATCGCGCGCAATGGACGCCCGGAGGTGCTGCCGGACTCGGAACCCACCCTGAAAGGAACCAGGATTTGCCCGGCGCCCGAGGGCGCGACAAACTGGATGTCCCCAGCCTGGAGCCCGGTCACGGGGCTTTTCTATGTCCAGGCTCTCGAAAAGTGCACGATTTACTTCAAAGGGTCCTCCGTGTGGGAAAAGGGGAAACCTTTTCGCGACCAGATGGCACACCAGATCCCAGGCGAACCCGGAAAGAAGTATCTGCGGGCGATTGATATTCAAACCGGCCGCATCGTTTGGGAAGACCCTCAGATCGGGCCAGGCACTACGTGGGGAGGTCTGCTGGCCACAGCCGGTGGTCTAATCTTCTTCTGCGACGATGGAGGCGCCTTCGCTGCGGCCGATGCCAGGACCGGCAAAACACTCTGGCATTTTCAGATGAGCCAGCCATGGCATGCCTCGCCCATGACCTATACGGCGAACGGCAGGCAGTACGTCGCCGTGGCCTCGGGGTCAACGATCATCGCTTTTGGATTGTAAATATCCCGCGCTTCAGTGGCTCTGCGCGAGGGTGTTTGCAGTTGAAAATCCGTCCAGCTTATAATCACGGTTCTGAACAAGGAAGGCGGGACTCAACAGCATGACTTCGGAAAACAGAGCACCTTTACAAAACGAACTCCTGACAGCCTTTGGCAGGCGGGTCCGGGAAAAGACAGCAAATGTGGGAATTGTTGGACTCGGGTACGTTGGATTGCCGATTGCCCTGCTCTTCGCGAGCAAAGGAATTGCCGCCACGGGATTTGACATTGACATCCGCAAGGTCGACATTCTCCGCCAGGGGCGCACCTATATCAAGCATATCCCTGAAACCGAAATCTCAGACGCGCTTCGCCGCGGGCACTTTAAGGCAACGACGGACTTTTCTGACCTGAGATTGATGGACGCCGTCATCATCTGTGTTCCCACACCGCTCGATGACCATCGGGAACCCGATCTCACCTATATTCGGAATACGGCAGAATCCATCGGCGCGCATTTGCGCCCAGGCCAGCTTGTCGTCCTTGAAAGCACGACTTATCCCGGCACTACAGAAGAAGTCGTTCTGCCAATTCTGGAGCGAACCGGACTGCGTTGTCCTGTGGTCCCATACACGGTGGAAAACGGAGTGGCCGTGGGCGGGAGTTCTGACGATGCAACCTTCCTCCTTGCCTTCTCGCCCGAAAGAGAAGATCCGGGCAACCCCTCCTTTAAAACCCATCAGATCCCCAAGGTCGTGGGCGGCGTCAACGCTGCCAGTGCCATGGCAACCAAGATCCTTTATGAAGCAGCCTTCGACCGGATTGTGCTGGTCAGTTCGTCCCGCGCCGCGGAAATGTCCAAGCTGCTGGAAAACATTTATCGCAGCGTTAACATTGCGATGGTGAATGAACTGAAGCTGCTCTGCCAGCGAATGGGCCTCGATATCTGGGAGATTATTGCGGCCGCAAAGAGCAAGCCGTTTGGCTTTTCAGCTTTCTATCCCGGGCCCGGCCTGGGAGGACATTGCATCCCCATAGACCCGTTCTACCTCACCTGGAAGGCGCGCGAGTATGAGTTTCCAACCCGCTTTATCGAGTTGGCTGGAGAAATCAACACCTCCATGCCCCACCATGTCGTAGACCGGCTCGGGGAAGCTTTGAACTTGCGAAGCAAATGCCTGCACGGTGCACGCATCCTCGTATTGGGTATTTCCTATAAGCGGGACGTAGACGACCTGCGCGAATCGCCGTCACTCAAAATAATCCAACTTCTCCAGGAGCGCGGAGCCAGCGTAGATTACAACGATCCCTATTTTGAACGATTGCACAAGATGCGCCAGTATGACCTGGGTCTCGAATCGGTCGCGCTTAACGCGGAATCGCTTTCCAGCTACGATGCCGTGCTCGTCGCGACTGATCATTCTTCATACGATTATGAATTCATCGTGCGCCACGCGCAGTTGGTGGTTGATACCCGTAACGCTACCGCCAATTTGACACAGTACAGAAGCAAGATCGTCCAGGCTTGAGAGGCTCGCTTCAGGTACCAGGATTAATTTGAGGCGGGAATACAGGTTGGGATGTCGGCGTGCGAGGGTCTACAGCCTTCCGAACTTAAACCATGCGTCGATGATGTTCTTTCCCGTGTATACCACTGTACGCTCATCCAGGCGCTGAGCGGCCCGGCGGGGGGATGTCCCCGGAGCTCCCGCAGTGGTGTACTCCACTTTAATTTCTACCGAACCTTCAACCCGGAAGGGCTTGAATTCCTGAACGCGCTTCATCGCGCGCTCCGCCTTGCTGCGAATCAGTCCACAGGCAGCCGGATGAGGGAGCGTAAATCCTGCCGTCGGGCTCCCTCCAGACTTGACTTCCGCGCATTCCACCTGTGGAAGCAACTCCCGAATCTCCCTGCACGCAGCCGTGTCGCCGGCAAGCATGATCGCCGGGACACCCATTTCACCGGCAATCATCACGCGGATCCCAATTTCTCCCACTAACCTCCCGTTCACCCACAAGTTCTGGATATCAAAGAAAAACGAGTGCGGGAGCACGCTGTCTTTTGCGCCGGCCATGGCGTGCTGGCCCACAAAGACGATAGCGCTGAAGGTTGAGTCGAATTCACGGATCGGCGGGATGGGCGAACCGATCAGCAGGCGCGCCTTCGGATGAATGTCACTGGCGGAAAGAGTCTCGCCGCCGTCGTGGCCGTCCCACGCCACCACCTGCGTGGCGCCGCCCGCCAATAGCCCTTCGACGGCTGCGTTCACCTCGCCCGTCAGTAGCTTTTGCGATTCCTGCCAGCGCGGACTCTTTCGAGGGTTGCACTGTTCAGCCCAGTTGAAGATCCCATCCACACCCTCCATGTCGGACATGATCAGAACCTTCCGCTCATTCCGCTCTGCGGGTAGACCTTCTTCAGCCGCTGTTACCGATGGCATGGCCTGGGCGGCGGCAATTCCTGCGCTCGTTGCGGCGCTCTTTTTAAAAAAATCCCTCCGGCTGATCCCTCTTTTTTCTTCCATATGCATCGGTGTGCACAATGGGCGAAACAGTTCGGCCCGGTGTCCTCACACGGTCGAGTACTTCCGGCAAAGCATCTTGATCTTGTCCATCAGTTTAGGTACGCCCGTCATGGGGTCTTCTTTTCCTTCGTACTCAGCGGACATAAAGCCTTTGTAGCCTGCTTCAGCAAACAACCTCCACACACGTTCCAGGTCCACCGGCGAGCCGTCCTCAAAGTGGTCGCGGATGTGACTGTGAGTAGCAAAAGGAAGGCAGGCCTTGATCTGGGTGTAAGGGTCGGCACCAGGCGTGGCCACGAAGTTCGTGACATCCAGATTGATTCCTGCATAGGGAGAATCAACCCGGTGCATAATCTCCAGGCACACATCGGCACTCTGCGTAACACCTTCATGGTCTTCAATGCCGAGGGTGATCCCTTTCTTGCCTGCATAGTCGCAGGCGGGCTTCATCGTTTCAACCACCCAATCCGTACCCTGTTTTCCCGTAACACCCTTCGGCAACGGTCCCCCAAAGATCCGCAAGTGAGAGGCGCCCAACTGGTCCGTAACGTCCACCCACTTCTTGATTTCAGCCAGCACCTGCTTCCGTTTAGTAGCGCTAGCCTGAACCATGCTGGAGCCGCAAGCCGCCCCCGAAAACGGAATTCCTTTTTTGAAAGCCGCGTGGCGTAGCTCATTCAGGTAAGCGGGGTCTGTTGACTTGAACCAGTAAACTGTCATGTCCGCACCCAGAGAGCCCATTTCGACCAGCTTGTCAAAGAACTCCGGATAAGTCATTTTTTTCTTGGCCAAATATTCGTTGAAAGAATACGCGCAGCAACCGGGCAGAAGCCGGGGCTTCTGGGCTGCGAACTCTGTTGAAGTCGCCTGTGCCGCGCCAGTGGAAAGCGCGGGCGTCGTTTCCTTCTGCTGGCCGCAATTCAATGCAAAGGCGCTGGCAACAGCCAGGCCACCCGTTTTCAGAAACCCTCTTCTTGCTAATTTATCAGTCATATTGGTCTCCTCACCCAAAACAAAGGACCTTAAATACGTTGCATCAGAGCAAGGGGTCGTTGCGGGAATAGGGGCTTCCCCGGAAGTTCGACTCCTTACGCACAAAGCTAGACGATCTGTTCTGCTTCTGAATCCCAGTGGACTTCCCGACCCTGCCGGTATGAAGCTATCGCCATCTGGCAGGCTATCGCCGACCGGAACCCGATCTCAAACGGGCAATTCGGAGTCTTCCGGGTGCGCACACAATCGAAGAAGTTCTCCATGTGGATTTCCGTTTCATCATCACGGCCAACAATATCAGGTGCAGATGTTCCTTCGCTTGCGGCCGCGCCCGCCTGGCGTCGGGTGCGCTTCGGCACGTAGCTCACGGAACCACGTCGCTGGTCACGGAATACGGCTCCGTCGCTTCCCAGGACAACCTCGTCCGCACCGTAGTAGCTGCTGCCAAAACCCGAATTCCAGGTGAAAAAGATCTTGTCCGGCAGGGCCATGGAAACATCCATTGTGTCAGGGACCTGCATTTCGGGAGAGAAATAATTGGCGCCTGTCATGCTCACCCGTTCGGGTATGTGCAGTCCCATTGCCTTGACCCAGAATCCAACCTGGTGGACCATGTTTTCGAAAACGTTGCCGCCGGAGTAGTCCCAGTAAAACCGCCAGTTGATCACGCGGTTTGGATCAAAAGGATGCAGGGCGGCTTCACCTTCAAAAGCCTTCCACTCCACGTGCTGCGCGTCGCAATCGGAAGGAATTGCCCTTTTCCAGCCGCCGTAAGGGGAGTTTCGGTACATATGGGCGTGGATAGCCGTAATCCTGCCCATCGTCTTGCTGTGAACAAGTTCGTTTGCGCGAGCCTGCTCAGCGCTGCTGGTGGACTGGATTCCCACCTGCACCACGCGGTCTGAAGCCAGAAATGCATGCTGCATTCGGCGAGCGTGGTCAGGATCAAAGGCCATCGTCTTTTCCTGATAGACGTCCTTGCCAGCCTGGATAGCAGGTACAAAATTCAGCGCATGCTGGTGCTGAGGAGTCGCGATTAGCACGGCGTCAATACTCTTATCATCCAGCACTCTGCGGAAATCTGAATAGGTTTTTACGCCCGGAGCAATAGCTTTCGCCTCTTCAAGTCGCCGGGTATAGACGTCGGCTACCGCGACAGCTTCGGTGTTTGGAGCTTTGATGGCAGCTTTGAAGATTTGGTGTCCCCGCCCTCCGGCTCC
>JAJYJL010000429.1 GCA_021789565.1 Acidobacteriota bacterium | reverse complement strand
GCTTTCCTTTTGATCCTTCGCTGCGCGATAATACCGCGCTTGACCAGGTTTCCGTGGGCTATCTGACGAATGGACACCGGTGCGAGGCAGAAGAGAATTATGCCTGCGACCGCAGCGGCGCCGTTACCGTTACCATCGCCAACCTGATGGAAGGTTACAACCGGAGCTACCGGTTGGGGCGCTGGGCGACTTCGGAAGGCATTGTCGTCCCCGGCCATAAGAAGCCACGCGTCCGGCGGGAAAAGAAATCGGAGCGGTAGCGGATTTCCGGGAGCAGCGGTGTGGCGCAGACGTCGCGCGTGTTGCGATGGCTGCGCCTTTGCTGGCGGCGCGGACTTCCATCGTTGAGGTCCGCAGTTCTTCTCATTACGATTCCCGATCCAAAAAAGTGAGGAATAGAAAATGCGAATTGCCATCGGCGCCGATCACGCCGGTTTCACGATGAAAGAAGAGCTTGCCGCGCAGATCCGAAAGCTCGGCCACGACGTCCTCGACCTGGGAGCGTACAAAGCCGACCCGTCCGACGACTACCCGGATTTTGCCGAAGCGGTCGGCAGGGCTATCATCGAGGGCAAAGCCGAGCGCGGCGTGCTCATCTGCGGCAGCGGCGTTGGAGTCTCGGTGGCCGCCAACAAGATTCCCGGCATCCGCGCCGCCGTCTGCCACGATGCTTATTCGGCCCACCAGGGCGTCGAGCACGACAATATGAACGTGCTGGTGCTTGGCAGCCGCATCATCGGTTCTGAACTCGCCCGCGAACTCGTCCGCAGCTACCTCGCCGCACAATTCTCCGGAGAAGAGCGCCACCGCCGCCGCCTGGCCAAGGTGGACGCCATCGAACACCGTTACCTTGCCTCCAAATCCACGGATTAGCAGCGGGGCTCCGCGCCTGCGCAAATGCCGCATCGCGGCGGCAGACCCCAGCCTATGGCACAAGCCACGGGAAGGCCGACTAACCCTGGGCCACACCCCGGATGATCGCGATCAACATAAGCGCACCCACTCCAGCCAGGATGTAGACAAGGGTGTGACCAGTTTTAGTCGTGGCGCTTGTGACGTGTTTAACGATGCCTTTTCGGCCCACCTGGGAGAAGGGCACCGCCGCCGCCACGACAACTCCCTTCTTTTAATCGCTTAATCACTCGATCACCCGATCGCTCAATCACCCAATGATTCAATCAACCAATCCCTCAATCGCTTCATTTGCCGTTGCAACCACCGCTTCAAACTGTCAACATGGTTTGATTACGATGCGGTGGCAACTGGACACAGCCGACAACGACAAGGCAGCGCTGCTGGCGCTGGAGCTGGAAATTTCTCCGCTGCTGGGACGGCTGCTGGTGCTGCGCGACATTACGGATCCCGAGGCGGCGCAAAACTTTCTGAATCCTCGTCTCTCACAGCTTCACGATCCCTATCTGATGGCAGGCATGGACGCTGCGGTCGAACGCCTGAAGCGCGCCATCGCCAACAAAGAAAAAATCCTGATCTACGGCGACTATGACGTGGATGGAACGACAGCCGTGGTGGTGCTGCTGGCGGGATTGGAGCGGCTGGGCGCGCGCGTTGAAATCCACATTCCCGACCGGCTGAAGGACGGCTACGGAATGCGCGTTCCGGTGGTGGAGCGCGCCGCGGCCGAGGGCGTCACCGTGCTGCTGAGCGTGGACACGGGCATCCGAGAGCATGAAGTCGTGGCCCGCGCTCAGGAATTGGGCATCGACTGCATCATCACCGACCATCACCTGCCCAAAGAATCGCTGCCGCCCGCGCACGCTCTGCTGAATCCCCGCCGCCCGGACTGCAACTATCCCGACAAGAATCTCTCCGGCGTGGGCGTAGCCTTCAAGCTGGTGCAGGGCCTGCTGGGCGAGCGCATGACCGACGCCCTGCTGCAATCGTTTTTGAAGATTGTGGCCATCGGCACCATTGCCGACGTGGTCCCGCTGGTGGGCGAAAATCGCGTGATTGCCAGGTTCGGGCTCGACGGATTGCGCCGACCGGCGGCGCCCGGGCTGACAGCCCTGATGGAAGTGGCGCGACTGGATGGCAAGACGCCCACGGCGGGCGAAATTGCCTTCCGCGTGGCGCCGCGAATGAATGCCGCCGGACGCATGGAAGACGCTCGCGCGGTGATCGACCTGCTGCGCACAAACGATGCCATTAAGGCCCGGAAGATCGCCGGCCACCTGGACCAGTTGAACGGCGAGCGGCAGCGAGCGGAAGAATCCATCCTGAACGAGATTGACGCGCGGGTAAAGGCGCAGCCGGAAATCAGCGAGCGCTACAGCCTGGTGTTTGCGGGCGAGGGCTGGCATCGCGGCGTAATCGGAATTGTGGCGCAGCGCGTGGTGGAGCGGCATTACCGCCCCGCGCTGGTGATCGGCGTGGAAGACGGCACGGGGCAGGGCTCCGGCCGTTCGATTGCAAACTTCCACCTGCTGAACGCGCTGACCGATTGCGAGAGCGTGTTTGAGCGCTACGGCGGTCACGCGGCCGCCGCGGGATTCGCTCTGCCGTCGAGCCGAATCGGAGAATTGACGGAGCGTTTTGAAGCCTACGCGCGGCGGAACCTGACGCCGCAGGACCTGGTGCCGCTGCTGCGCGTGGATGCCGAGGTTGATCTCGACCAGATGGATTGGCCGGTGTACGAGCAGTTGAAACGGATGGAGCCGTTCGGGATGGGAAATTCCACTCCGGTATTTGTGGCGCGCGGGCTGCGGCTGACGCTGCCACCCAGGGTGGTGGGCGAAAAACATCTGAAGCTGAAAGTCGGCAACGGTGTGTGCGACCTGGACGCCATCGGATGGCGCAAAGGCGATCAGGCCAAATTGCTGGGCCCCGGCGACACCATTGACGTCGCCTTTACGCTCGATGAAAATACCTGGCAGGGAATGTCATCGCTCCAAATGGTGATTAAGGACCTGCAGGCCGGTGGCATCAGACTCTAGCGCAGGCCCTTGTGGCCTGCGGCTCTTGTTTTCAAGGTCGGCGCAGAGAGCGAAACGCGCGTGGCGCAGGTCCACTCTGCGCGTTTACTTCGCGATTCCGAGCAGCGACTGGTAGGCGAACGGATTCTTGTTGTCTTTGAGATTGCAGATGGGACGGTATCGAGTGATCAGGTCGTTTTTGACCCAGCGGCGCTGCTCTTCCTTCAAAAGAGGAGTCGGGCAGAACGCCACGTAGGTGTTGGCAACTCCGCCTGCTTCCAGGGTCCAGTCGCCAAAACGCTCGTGCTTTTCCGTAATACGATCAAGGAAGTTGCCGGACTCTCCAAAATAGATTGCCCGGAAGGGCCGCGGCCTGCATGATTCATCAAGCACAAGGATCGCGTAAATCCCGGACGCAACGGGCGGCATCGCCACGGGGAACGGCGCCGGCTCCGTAAAAGTGCGATTGTTGAATCTGATGCCCGCCCGCGGCAGCACATAGAGGTTTGCCCGACCCGCGCTCTTCATTGAAACCTCCCCGCGCAATCCTAACACAACAGATTGTGGTTCCAAAAGAAAAAAATCCATATGTGGGGTCAATCGTCCAAGTTATTTTTAGTCCTGCTGGCCGGAGTTATCGGCGCCAGAGCGGATAAAATTTGGGCAGTTAGAAGCGATTGGCCTCATGCATTCGGCTCGGATAACCCATCCGTGCCGTTTCGCCGTCCAGAGCCTGTCGCTGCATGAGACCGCAGCCACTCCAAGGCAAGCGTCTGCGCCGCCCGTTCCCCCCTGCCCCCCGGTTTCTCTTCTTGCAATTAGGGCGCGCTTTGTGTATATAATCTCCATCTTAATTTTGTAGTTATTGACGATCAGGTACATCACCTACAGAGAGCGTGGACGGCGTTGCCGCCGGGAAGTCCGGCGTGTAATCAATCCACCCCAAGAAACGAGG
Organism: Acidobacteriota bacterium; assembly: GCA_021789565.1. Next base: position 3,102 of record JAJYJL010000429.1, on the reverse strand, counting down.
AACTTATGAGTCCGCTCGAATCGATTTCCCAATTCCACAATCCCACTGTCCCTGACCTTGGTTGTTTCCTGAGAAGAAAACACGGATTCAAAACAGACCAGGCTGTGGACTTCGAAAACGTCCACGTGGACTTCAATCCTTCGATTGACTACAGTCCGAAGTACCACCAAACGTATTTTCGGGTGGTGTGCGGCGAGGCGGCTTTCTTTAAGAGATGCCTGGTCTACATGACCAATGACGCAAGCATCCCGCCCTCAGTTATACAAAATTTCCCGCCGGGTTTTATTTTGGGCGGAGACTACACTCCGCGCCCTTCCGAATGGAACAGGTTTCCAACACAATCCGGCGAACGTTTCTACTGGTTCGTCGGACAAAACCGGAACCCCGCCGCCGGCACATGGCAGGCCGACGCTCTTGTGGGCCATAGCTGCGACATCTACGAGAACGGCAGGTTGAGCACAGTTCAGTACGACAATACAGGAAACAACCGCGATTTTGATGACCTGATATTGGAAGTTGCAATTGTTGGAAGGCGGTCCTGGGGGGATTTGTCTCAAGCCGCGAATCAGCCGGCCGTTAACAAGAAAATTCAAGACCAGGGCATACCGAGATTACGGGAACTTCTGGACAAACGCGGCAAGTGAAAGCGCTCTGGAGCCTTTTACTGAACCTTGCTGCGCGCAGGCATGTAAGGCAGGCGGCGGGGCCTGATTTTGGAGGATAGGCGATTTCACGGCGAGGAGGCTTTTCTGTCGCCACCGACTCGGACAAGTCGCACAAGCCGCAATGTATGCGTCCCGCGCGAAGACGCCCTTCCTGAATTAGATTCCGCCGGTGTGGATACCGCCGCTACAGAAGAACTATGGACCTTAAATCCTGGGTTCGCGCTCCGGGTTTTGAAACTTCAAAAATCCAACAAACTTAGAACATTTGCCGCTGCTGCCACGTATTGCTTTTTAGTGGGGTTTTCTTAACGCGGAGGAGATCATGAAAACGAAAAGGATAAGTCTGCTGATTGTCGCCCTGGTGGCGCTGAGCGTTGCGGCGTGCGCCGACACGCGCATTGAAAAGACGTTGGATCTGGCGGCCGGCGGCCAGTTTGTGCTGCAGTCGGACGGTGGGAGCGTAACGGTCACGGGCACGAGCGCCTCGGGCGCCCGGATCGTCGTCACCTCAAACCGCGACGATTTGCAGTCGGTTTACGACCTCAATTTCGAGTCAAGCGGTGGCGTGGCGCGAGTTACGGCGCAAAGGAAGACCTTCCAGTGGTTTTCAAACATTCACCTGCACTTTGAGGTTACGGTGCCGTCGCAGACGCGCGTCAGCGTCAAGACCGGCGGCGGGTCCGTCACGGTGTCATCGCTCCAGGGCGCGCAGGAGCTGCGCACTTCGGGCGGCTCGATTGACGCCTCCGGCATTCAGGGAAATGTTCTGGCGCGCACTTCGGGAGGTGGGGTCCGCATCCAGAACGTGCAAGGCGACGCCGATCTTGGGACTTCGGGCGGCGGCATCACTGTGAATTCTTTGACGGGGACGCTCCAGGCAAGCACCAGCGGCGGCCCCATCCGCATTGACGGCGTGTCGGGACGCGTCAACGCGCACACGTCGGGCGGCTCCATCAACGCAACGCTCGCGCGCGGCAACAACCAGGGAGGCGAGCTCGGGACCTCCGGCGGCTCGATCAGCGTGAATCTCGATCCTTCGGCAAACCTGAATATTGACGCCTCCACTTCCGGCGGCTCGGTCTCAACCGACCTGAAGGTTAGCGTTATTGGAACCATATCGCATTCAAAACTGCACGGCACGCTCGGCTCGGGCGGACCCACGCTTGCGCTGCACACGAGCGGCGGCTCCATCCACATTGGTTCGATCTGAACGGGACATGGCGGAGGGCGCAAAGATGACGCACTTCGCCATATGCGCGATGGCTGCGGCGGCGCCAACTTTGGCGGTATCAAAACCTGAGGCTTCAAGCCTTCTCGCCGCTCTTGAAGACGGTCCACGGGCCCGCGATCATGTCATGCAGCAGCGGGGACTGCCACGAGTATTCGGGGTGGTGCTTGAGGAACGGCGCTGCATAGAAATTCTCTCCGCACGGATGCCCACGCCGCCCAATAAAGCTCATTGCGGCGGTCATGGTGCTGTCGGTCACTTTGCCCGTCACAGCACCGCCGGGGTTATACGGCTTCCAGTCCCACACTTTCTCGCCATGCCGTGAAACGTCGCCGTGCCCGCACAACGTGCGCGTGCAGGGGTGTTCTCTCTTTTCCCAGGTATCGTAGTGGTCTGAAAGATACTGCTGCGCAAGGTTCAGATCGATCCGGCCCTTCCATTCTTTCATCAACTGCTCTGCGCGGACGCGGCGCGCATTGGGTGATGATGAGAGATCATTGGGATCAAACGTCGTATCCTCGGCAATCACTTTGGGATCGCTTGCGAAATTGGAACCCACGTAATAGCCGTCTTTGGTTCGCCACACGCGGTGGGCCTTGAGCCCAAGTTCAAACCGGGCGATTTCTCCCGTCTTGCGATCACCCAGCAACCAGTCGTTGGCGTAACCGCCGTTGTTTCCATCGAGCATGATGCGGACATAATCATCAATCGAGGACGCGTACTGCATCGCCTTGCGCGCGCGGACGAACTCGGGGATGCCATCGGGGTTCCACCCCTGGAATTGAGTGATGGTGGTTTCTGTAATCATCATGCCCGCGCTGTTGATGCCAAAATCGTCGTCGCTTGTAATCACGCCCGGGAAGCCATCCATCAGGATGCGGTGTCCGCGCTTGGGAACGATATCGAAAATGATGTTCCAGCGTTCACCGTGCAGATAGCTGGTCCACAAGCTGTGGGCCATCACGATCTGCCCGCCCTTCGTATAGCTCGATGTCGCCACAAAAGCGCTGCAGTTGCCGGGGCTGACCGGGCGCTTGTCGGTAGCGGTTTTGTGCCGCTCGTCGTACCACGGAACGTAATAGTCGGAGAGCTCTTCCATGGCATTCAGCCAGATCACGTCGTCAAAATTCATCTTCGCGCCGCGTGCCTGCAAACCGTGGTAGATTCCTTCCACCTCGGCCTGGTACTCCGCATCGACCTTGGGCCACA
>JAJYJL010000428.1 GCA_021789565.1 Acidobacteriota bacterium | reverse complement strand
ATACAGGTTCCCTCCTGAAGGACATGCTATTGCATTATTTATGCAGATGTCAATAGTTACAGCGATATTAAAAACAGCAACGTTATCTTCTTGGGGGGTGAAAAGGAGGATCAGATCCTTAGGAACTTGCCGAACGTAGCGCAGCTTATATATGAGCCATCTCCCCCAAACCAGTATTCTACAGGATCCTACATTCACGACCTGAAACCTCTGTCCGGCCATCCCGCAGATTACAGATTGCAACTCGACCCTTCCACCGACGCCATCCAGGCTGACTATGGATTAATCAGCCTGTTTCCAGGCGTTTCCGCGGGTCAATACATTCTAGTTCTTGGAGGCATTACGACTCTGGCAACCGAGGCGTCGGCCGATTTCGTAACTTCTGCGCATGATATGGCGATTCTGGAACAAATGCGGTCAGCAGCCACACCGGAGAAATCTCGCTCTCCTTTTTTCCAGGCCTTGCTTAGAGTGGAGGTCCGCGATGGAGTTCCGTTGCATACTAGGTGTCTCTTCGTTCGCGTTTTGAATTGATGGTATTGCTGTTGTTGCCGTCGCTGGAAAATTGGTTGCCAGAAGCGCACTTGAGGGACTGCAGGTCTGCCATCGCCGAGGGAACAACGAAGTATCCTGTTATTTCGGAAGAGAGCCTCAATGGATTTTACAGAGCGCGCCCGCCATCAGCAACGAGGCAAAAAGTGAGCAACTGGAATCGGGGCGAGCAAAGGGCCGATGGCCATAGCGCTGCCTGAGACGGTAACGATTATGGTGAGATAAGTGGGACGGCAGAGGCAGTGGTAAGGATCGTCCGTGATCTTGCAGTGGTCTGGTTCGGTCTGGAGGCGGATGACTGGGAAGAAAAACGAATTCGCTACCATCTATCGGATTTGCAAGTTCAAGGAAACCGCGAAAAAAATTACGTTAGTTCTCCTCAGCGTGGCTGACACCCTATCGGATTCATGCAGCCGACTCGCATTTATTAAGAAGGAATCGAACGCAGGGAATCGAATATGTTCTTAGCACGTGAAGATGTCCGGTTTTTATAGCACATGATCTGTCCGGTTTTGGTTTTTCTTTGCCGCTAGCCGAAGGAGCCCGTAGGGCGACTGAGGTTAGCGGCAAGGCGGCCCTTGCGAACCGCCGTCTTCGAGTGGGGCGTTTTCCGTTGCACCGGGTGCAGAGTTGTACCGTCAGCCCGGTAGCGCCCCACCACGTGCGGCCCGTAGACGATGCTCACCCTCCCATCCAAATGTTCGCAGATCGTCACCCGGCAACCCGCCAGCGTTCCTCTCCAGGGTGTCCGCTCGATCTGCCACGAGCGATCTCCGATCTCGACCGTGTTGTCTTTTCTGACCACCCGTTCCGTCTGCACCGAAAAGATGCGATCAATATCCTGGCCGTGCAGGTAGTGCCGCGCCACAACGTGGCCACTGCGAGCTTCAGCGTTAGATTCACGCAGCCGGTCCAACGGCGTTGCAAAACTCTTGTCCGTCTCGGTGCCGGAATGGCCGAAGGCATCGCTCCTGTGCCTGATTTGTAACGTGTCGAGATCGAACTCAGCCGGAATCTCGTGAAAAGAAAAATTGCGGCTGAGAATCGATTGATCAAGCGGTAATTGATCCAGCCTGGGGAAAACCGCAGTTGTGAAGACCATGATTTGCGATTGTGACAGAGGTTTCCGCAACACGGTACCGGGCCGCCAAGCGAACTGGCCATGCCGGTAAGTCTTCAAGAAGACTCGATACTGTAATTACATATCAGAAAACTGAGCCATGGCGTCAATGTCAAACGCCTCACTCACTTCCTGGTGGCGATGAATTCGAACCCAGGAGTCAGAGCCAAAAAGGCTTGGGTACTCGAGGCCTAACCGGGAATGCGTCCCTGCAAGGACTCCAATATCGGCAAGGTAAACGTCGACCGTTTTTCCGGAAGAGGCCCGAATTTCGGCAGCGCGAGGAGCTTCTGCTTTTCTTGAGCCACTCTATGCTTTCGAAAGGTGGCAGGTTTTTCGGCCTTTCTTCAGAACCCAGCCTGGCAGTATTCACGACTGGCCCTTAGAAACCGGTGGCCATGGCTTGGTTGTTAGCACCCCCCATCGACTTCCCTTGATATCTGTGTTTAGCTACCTCCGCTGACACACTGTTTTCGGGCGGGTATATAGTATCCTTTGGCGCTCGCGCCGTACGAGACAGGAAGTGAACTCCAAGGCATTCAGAACCGGTTCGGACGAAACTCGTTGCTAATGCCCGTTCAGTTGGGAAGATGCCGGCTAGCGCACATACGGTACTGGTCAAAGCGCTTGCATCTCCCATTTAAGCTCTTTGGTTGATGATCCCGTGATTGTGCCTCATTTAGGTGCAAGAGAGTTAAGGCTTACCCCATTGGTATCTCTTGCAAGGTGGCCCGGGCGGGTCCGGAGTTCTTTCCTCCCTCAATTTTTTGATCAATTCCTCCATGGTTCTGAGCTTTTCGCATCAGCTTCCTATACTAATCAGGATTGGGCAGAGACATAAGGTTTTCCGGTGGATGCGAAGAAACCCTGGACGTCTGCTCAGAGACTACGTGTATCAGGAGCGTTAAGTGATGGCGCAAAAGAAAAGGCGTTTGCTCATGTACAGCGAGGCCGCCGAGATGCTGGGCCTGACCTTGGACGAGGTTCAATGGCTGGTGGATACCCGCCAGCTTCAGGAGATTCAGATTTCTGGAAAGAAACGGCTTGACCAGCGGGATGTCGACCGCCTGGTGACGTTTTACAAACGAGTTCAAAACAGGAGACGAAATCATGTACAACCATCTTCAAACATTCCAGGCAGGTGAGAAAAAGTGTCAGGTCTGCGGTGATCCCCTGCCGGCGATTACCTGCTCGAAAAAGAAGCACATCTTTGTGTGCAGCAAGGAAGAGTGCCGGAGGCTTGGCTATGCCGGGAAATACGATATGCGCGAAGTGGGGCCCGGGGAGATCAAATGCGATGCTCCGGGCTGCCCGAACTTCATACCAGCCGGATGGTACAGTCGCCGGCGGAAGCATTACTTTTGCAGCCAATTCTGCGAAAGCTTGTTTTTTAAGACCACGCGGGAACCCAACGCCGTTTGCGAATATCCCGGGTGTAACACTCCTGTTTTCCGGAAACCTTGGGGGAAAACAAAGCACCGTTTCTGCTGCCCGCAGCACGGGGCGGCCTATCGCTCCCTCCAGGTTAGCCGTCGCAAAAGCGGCCACTTCGGAAAGATCCTGAATGAGTACTTCGACAGTTTTGCCCGGGCGCATTATCGTCCGGGAGGACGCGCGACGGTCCGTTCCTCGCTGCTGATGTTCTTTGAATTCCTGCGCTCCAGACAGATCCGGTCACTAAAGTCGGTGACGCCCCGGACAATTACGGCTTACCTGGCCAGCGGGAACGGAGACACGTCCGAAGTGCTGCGGCGGCAGTGGACGCTGAGTTATATCTCAACCTTTATGTCCTGGCTGATCCATCAAGGCTATCTGAAAGGTCCTAACCCGGTTATCGGCACACTCCACCATCAGGTCAGGGAGCGGCGCCTTCCGCGCCCTTATGCCGAAGAGCGGCTGGATACGATCTGGAGGATCCTCGAGAAACGTGGGGACGCTCTGGCAAAGCTGGCGGTGGCAATCGGCGAGGAGGCAGGCCTGCGGATCGGGGAAACCAGCAACCTCCGCCTCACGGATGTGGACCGGAAGGCGCAACGGGTCTTCGTAAGGCTTCCGAACAAGACCATGCAAGAGCGGTGGGTACCTTATCATGACAAGACCCGGCGTTACCTGGAAGAATGGCTGCGCGAAAGGGACCCTTCCTGCGGGCACGATTACCTGTTCCATAACAGCTTGGGTGACCCGATGAAATCCTCAGCCCTGTGGTGGCATCTCAGAGTGATCTTCGACGGCTTTCGTACCAAGAAGGCTGCGAATTACGACGAGGTCTTCAAAAACTTCAAGTACCACCGGCTCAGGCATTCAATGACTTCGCGGTTGGCGAATCATGGCGTCGATGTCGCCACCCTGATGGCGCTGGGCGGGTGGAGATCCTGGGATGGCATGCAGAGTTACGTGAAAATTGAGCCTGAAACCGTTCAGGCTTCGTATGAGGAGGCGATGAAAGAGGTTAGGAAAAGAACTAGGGAAGGCAGTGTCTCCCGTGTGTTTTCGCTGGAGGAATTTGGGCAGAAAAGGGAGCAAGGAACGGCAACGCCTGGTTCCTGAGGGGGTTAGGAGGAACTACCTGTAAACGGTGTTACAAGCAATAACAGAAAGCCGATACAACTCCCTTTATTTTTCAGGAGATTAGAAACATGAATATCAAACCATTCTTATCGCATCTGCGGGTCCGGAAATACAGTTCCGAAACCCTCAAAGCCTATGAAACCGACCTGAGATTGTTCGAGACGTTTCTGAAAGGAAAGTCGCTGCGAGTTACGCAGGTCAAACCGCAGACGCTTGACCAATTCGCTGAATACCTGGCCGGGCGGCACAACTATAAGACCGGAACTGCGGGTCTGGCGGATGCTTCCATCCGCCGCCGGCTTGCTTCCGTGTCCAGCTTCTATGAGTTTCTGCGGGGCTCTTCTAACGGGAAGATCGGGAACCCGGTGCGGATGATCTCTCAGAAGCGCCGGTCGCGGCGGCTGCCGGAGGTGGTTCCTGAGAAGGCCATCGAGCAGCTTTTGGAAGGCATTGATGTCCTGCGGGACAAGGCGTTGTTCTCATTGTTCGTGGCTTCGGGATTGCGCCTGACGGAGCTTCAGATGCTCAACCGTGACTCGATCCAGGTTCAGGAATCCTTTCGCGATGGAAAGCTGACAGCACTGGGCATGGGTCGCGTGGTGGGGAAGGGGCGGAAAGAGCGCATCTTCCTGGTGGATCTGTCCACGATAAAACTGGTTGCCAGCTATCTGGTCTCCCGGGGGAAAGACGGGATTGACGCCCTTTTCGTTTCGAGGCGCGGAAAGAGGATGAGCAAGCGCTCGATTCAGGAGAGGCTCCATTACTGGTGTGGGCACCTGGGCCTCAGCCGGCTCCGAATCCATGCCCTTCGGCACGTCTTTGCAACGCGCCTGGCGAACGCGGGAATCCCAAGTCTTGTCCTGCAGGAACTGATGGGTCATGAGAATTTCGCGGTCACTCAGCAATATTTCCGGCTTGATGAGAGTAAGCTCAGCCAGGAGTACTTTGCCGCCATGGAACTGATCGGGGGAAAAGAAGCGTAGGTCCCCAAGCCGGAAGAGGGTGTTATTTCCGCCACCCTGGCCCCGACGGACTCTCTCGAATGCTTAGCGATAAGAACCTAGAGACCCTGTTTCTCCAATTTTCCAGAAAGACTTTTCGCCCCTTTCCAGATTGAGGAGCGAACTCGAAACCCGCCGAGGTTCACCATTTCAAACCAAGAAAGGAACTTCCACTATGAATGAATTTCGTATTTCCGCGTCCAACCTCGGGCTTTTTCAGCTCCAGGACTACTGTGAGCGGTGTGCCTGGATTATGCTGAAGATGTCTCACCGTTTTGCTTTCCAGCGCCCTTTCCCGGGCATCCTTCAGTACCTCGATCATCTCCAGAAAGCGGCCGTCCACCGGTACTTTGACCAGTACGGGAAACCTCCGAAATGGTTTGGAGACTTTTCGGATGCCAAAGGCTACATCGAGACCGGGAAGCTCGTTTACGTCGATTCGGAGAGCGGGATCGAACTCCGGGGAGCCCCTGATGAAGTGGTGGTTCTTCCGGACGGTTCTCTGGCCGTGATCGATTACAAAACGGCCCGTCACAGAGAAGGGAAAGATGTCCTACTTCCGAAATATCAAGCCCAGGTTAACGCTTACGCCTATCTTCTCGCGCATCACGAGGAAGCCTACAAGGTGAGCAAAGGAGGGCTTCTCTATTTTCAGATCCGGACCGAGTATGCCGTGGATGAACTTCTTGACCTGGTGACCAAAGACGGCCTGGACGCCCATTTCTACGGGGTTCCGATGGTGCTGGACATCGACCCTGAAAACGTCGTTCCGCCTCTCCTTGTGAAAACCCGGAAGCTGCTGAGCCGCCGGACTCCTCCGAAAGGGCGGGAGGGGTGCAAGGATTGTGAACTCCTGGCCCGGATGGCCAACCTGGCGCAGATAGGCGAATCGGCTGAAAAGATGAAGAAGGACTACGGCCTGCGCGAAGCTGAACGTATGTGGGCGGCCATGGACCAATATTGGAAGGACCGCGGGCCTGAGGAGGAAGAAGCTTGTTTCGATCCCGAGGGGATTATCGGCCTGTGGGACTTTAGCAATAGGAAGTAGTCCCGCCTGAGCGCTGTGGGATCGGGGTCCTGGGGGAAACCCGGGAACATTTAAAGCGGGCTTTCCGGCTTTTTCCGCCGGGCCTGGATGGCGGTTTCCCAACGAGCCAGCATTCCCACAGCGCGGGCGAGGACTCCACGTTCGTTTTTCAACTTACATAATGAGAGGAGAAAGAAAATGCACATTAATTTCCGTCTTGCTCTGGGGCTTGTGGCCGCTTTGCTCTTTGCGGAGGGTCTTGTTTACTTCTCTGACGCGATCTGGCCTAAGTTGAAGAGGCGGCTTAGAGGTCTCCGAGTTGGGATCCGTTGTGGTGCGACGCGCAAAGACAAACAAATGCCCAAGGTCATCGAGGACTAATTGCTGTGGGGGAGGGCGGGATCGCCGCTCAAACGTATCCGTCCGCTGAACCCATGTTCTGGCGGCTAGCACTGGCCTGCTGGCCGCCTTCCTCTCAGTCCTTGGCGTCAGCCAGGGATTTATAGATTCCTTCCATATGTTACTCTTTCAAATGACATGGAGATTAAAGAGCTTCTTGCGCGACTGGATGGCGAGCCCGACGGTTCGTTCCCCGAAGGCCTGGTTGCGGAGGCCATCGCACGGCGAGAAGAAGTAACCCCCCGGCTGCTCAAGATTCTTGAGGATATTGATCGAGACCCGGAAATGTGGCTGGCCGATACGGCCGGTATGCTCCACAT
>JAJYJL010000427.1:473-6988 GCA_021789565.1 Acidobacteriota bacterium | reverse complement strand
ATGGTCACTTTCATGCCCGGCCGCAGCAACTCCGAGAGCGGCCCCATCTGCTCAGGGTGGTCAATGGCGTAGCGAATCGCGGCGTCGCGGTCCTTGAGGCCGGCAATGGTGGGGTTGGGATAGAGGACGCGCGTGCCCGCCGGCATCCGGACGGAGAGCAGGTCTTCGCCGTACCACATCAGCCGCTCAGCCGAGCGTCCTTCGAGTTGGACGACGCAGCCCTCGTGTGAAACAACTGCGTTGCGTCCTACCGCATTGGGTGTGGGATCGCCAAACTCAAACGCCGGCGGCCCCGCCGGGGGATGGTTCCCGGCGTCGTTTGACATCGATGCCTCTCTTCAAATCCAGAATGGTCCAGCCGCGCTCCCGGGCGACGCGCTTGAGTCGCCGGTCAGGATTAACGGCAGCCGGGTCTCCCACAGCTTCCAGCATGGGCAGGTCCGAGAAACTGTCGGAGTATGCCCTGCAATGTTTCATCTCCGCGCCGAATTGCCGGCACAACTCCTCCATGGCGCGGACTTTCTCTTCCTCTGCAATCAGCGGAGCTTCCACTTCTCCGGTGGCAACTCCGTTGCGAAAAACCAGGCGGTTGCAGATCACCGATTGAAAACCAAGGTACCGGATTACCTCGTCCAGAGCAACATCCAGTTCGCCCGAAACCAGAACGGGCCTATAGCCCTGTCTTCGGTCTTCCTCCAGCAGCACCTGCGCGTCGGGATAAATGGACGGCAGGATTTTTTCATTGAAGAGCTGCCGCGACTGCGCCCGCAGCACCTGCTCGCGCATGCCGCGATATTCGCGGAAGAACACTTCGTTGAACCGGCGCCGCGAGCGGAATTCCATGGCCAGCCAGGACGGAATGCTCAGCAGCAGCTTTAGGAATTTCAACGCCGCCCGCGGCCTCGACGGATGGTGCAGAGTGAAATAGGCATAACGCCGGACGATGTTGCCCGAAGTCAGGGTCCCGTCAAAATCATAAAAAGCCAGCCGTTGATTTAGGCTCATGGTTCAGGGATCGCCACCGGATTTGGCAGCCGGTCTGTTTGCCGGATGTTGCCCTTAACCCGGATTACTCATGACACATCGGGGCTTTGTGAAAGGGCACGACTTCAGTCGTGCCGTAGGAGCGCCTCAAAAGCTCCTATCGGGGCTTCAGCCCCAGTAGGGAAGGTTCATGGCGCCGGAATTTTCAGCGGCTAGTGCCGCCTCCTATGAACTGCCTCTTCGGCACGACTAAAGTCGTGCCCCTTCTCCCCTTTCCCGGTGATCCCGCAAGGCGGGACTGGTTCATGAAAAGTCCCTTTAAGCACTTCGCCGGGCCATGAGGTTCTGGAAATTCTTCTTGTGCCTCCAGCCCAGGAACAGGGTCAGCAACGCCGCGTAAGCAGCATCCTGCGGGCTGACGAAGGCGAGCATCAGGATGACAAACAATACCCATGTGCTCATGGAAGCCGTCGCGCCCGCTTCAGGCCACTTCAGCTTGCTGCCGGCCACTCGCATGGCCACAAAAAACGCCAGCGCGACTGCCGCAAACAAGGGATAAAGCTGCAGCATGACGCCGGCGGAAGTTGCTATGCCCTTGCCTCCATTAAATTTCAAGAATGGCGAGAAACAATGGCCCAGGATCGCGCCAAAACCAAAGAGCCAGCCCAGCGCTGCACCATGCGTTCCGTGGCTCACCAACCACAGGGCAAAATAGCCTTTGCCCAGGTCGCCGATCAGCGTCAGCACCGCGCGCCACTTGTCCACGCGCAGGACGTTGTTGAAGCCGGGATTTCCAGACCCCACGGTGCGGATGTCGATGCCGCTTCCGATCATGGCCAGCACCGCAAACGGTATCGACCCCAGCAGAAAACAGACGATAAACCGGACGATAATTCCCAAGGTTGTTGCAGGCATAGTTTTTGCAGCGCCGCTGTCCCGGCGGCATCTTTCGGGGCCGGCAAGCTGCCGGCGCTACGCGCTCAGGAGCAGAGCTTCGCAACCGCTTCCCGCACCTGCTCCCGCAGCGCCGCCAGCTCGCGCACATCGTTGATCTGGATATAGATAGGCTCGCCCACCGTAATTTTTGCTTCACCGCGCCCCGTCATGCGCGCGCCTCTGGACAGTATAGAGGAAGTTCCGCGAACTCCAAGAGGATAAATCGGATGGCCGGTCTGCACCGCCGCGTCCAGAGCGTCCAGGCGGAACCGGCTGAGATGCGCCGGAACGGTCGGCGGGCCCTCAGAAAGCACCATCACCGAATAGCCGTCTTCCAATCCCTGGCGAATGCGCTGGCGCAGCGTGCCTCCTGGAGGGAGGCTGGGTACGCGCAGCGGCGGCAGAACGATGGGCCGCAACAGGAACGCCAACGCGCCGGGAAGGGAATCGAGCGCGCCGAAATCTGAAAACCTTACGGGCTTTGGGAGAAGCGCGGCCAGCGCCACGGCGTCAACGGCGCCGGCGCGATTGGCCATCAAGACGGCCGTGCGTCCCGGTTCAATACGTTCGCTGTTCTCGAAGTTGATCTTGTGGCCGAGCAGTTTTAGCAGGAACCGGGAAGAAAAAGCAACAATCGAGCCCCGGGCGTCCTGGCCCGGAACGGCCCTCGCCAGAAGGCCGCCGGAAACCGCCACAACCGAAAGCAGCATCCGTGAAGACTTGCGGAGGAGCCATCGACCCGCGCGTGTCAGTCCCAGCCGCAGCCAGGCGCCCAGGCTTTCCCACCAGAGCCGCAGAATCTGCATCCAGGGCGGCCGGCGGTTGAGCGCCAGAGCGCCGCGCTCATAGAGCAGCCGGGTCTCGTTGCGCCGGATCTTGCCGCTGGAAGTTTTGGGAATGCTCTGCGGCGCCACCAGTTCCACCTTGTCGGGCGGAATGCCGATCGCCAGGCCCACGCGCTCGATGACTTCCGCCTCAATTCGGTCCAGGTCTTCCTTGTTGGCCACGCGGGTTTCCGCCACCACCACCAGTTGCTCCGTGCCCAGGTCCGGGTCGCGGGTGCCGAAAGCCGCCACGCAGCCCCGCCGCACTTCCGGAACTTCCGCCGCGGCCAGCTCCACTTCCTGCGGCACGATATTTCTGCCGGACTTGATGATCAGGTCCTTGGCGCGGCCGGTGATGTGGATTTCACCGCCGGCCCAGTAGCCGAGATCGCCCGAATCCATCCAGCCGTCTTCAGTGGTGACGGCCGCTGTTGCTTTGGGGTTGCGGAAATATCCCGCGGTTTTTGACGGACCGCGGAAAAGCACTTTGCCCTGGATGCGCTCGCCGAGCGGCTTGCCGTCGGGACCAATCACTTTGATTTCGTGTTCCGGCAGGGCTTTGCCGTTGGCCACAAAGCGCAGAGCGCCGGCGTCGTCAGGCTCAGCGGGAACGGCCTTTCCCTCAGCCTCAAAAACCTCGCGGCGGATGCGGTCAATCACCGGGCGGCGGTTGACGGGCGGGAAGGCAAGCGCCACGGAGGATTCGGCCAGGCCGTAACACGGCACAAAACTTTCGGCCCGGAAGCCGTAAGGCTGGAACCGCTTTTCAAAGCGCTCCAGCGTGCCGGGCAGCACGGCCTCGCCGGCGTTGATGGCCACGCGCCAGGCGCTCAGATCAAGGCCCTCGATGGCGCTGTCCGGAATCTTGCGCGAGCACAGCTCGTAGGCGAAATTCGGGGCCGGGCAGAGCGTGCCGCCGGAATCGTGCAGCGCCCACAGCCATTTTTCCGGCCGGCTGAGGAAGGCCAGCGGCGAAAGGATGGTGATGGGCAGGGCGTAATAAACGCTGTAGAGCCAGGAGCCGATCAGTCCCATGTCATGGTAAAGCGGCAGCCAGCTCACCACGATGTCGGAGGGCTGCACGTTCACCGCCCAGCCGATGCCGCGAATGTTGGCCAGCAGGTTGGATTGCGTCAGCACCACTCCCTTGGGTTCGCCGGTGCTGCCGGAGGTGTACTGGATGAAGGCGGCTTCAGCGGCCTCGATGGCTCCAGGCTGCAGCCGCGCGCCGCTCGCTGCAAGGTCTTCGACGGTGGTCACGCCCAGAATGCTGGGCAGGTTCAGGCGGAGCAGCTCGGAAACCCTGCGGACGGCTTCAAAGCTGATCAGAAACCGCACTTCCGCGTTGCGGAGAATGCCGACCTGCCGGCGAACATATTCCTCAATCTTGTCGGGCCGCGCCGGAGGGTAGATGGGAACGGCGATTCCACCCGCCAGCATGACCCCGAAAAAGGCGTAGAAAAATTGCGGGCAGGTGGGCAGCATGATGGCCACGGTTTCATTCCGCCGCAGACCCGCGGAAACCAGACCGGCCGCCACATCGGAGGCCGTGGCCAGCAGCTTGCCGTAGCTGATGTCCTCTCCGGCATTGCCTTCCAGCACGTGCGCCTGCACGCGGTCAGGGTCCACCTCGGCGTGCTTGCGCAAAACCTCAATCAGGGTGCGGGCGGATTCCGGCGGCGGCGGGGCAACACGCCCGGGCTGCCGGATGGTGTAGCGCTGCGAGGCGGCAGGAGCTTCTTCCTCGCCGCCGGCCACGGCGCGCACCCAATCGGCGGGCGTGTCGGCTTCTTCGGCGATGCGGTCGGGCAGCCGCACGTTGAAATGCGCTTCCGTGCGCACCAGTAGTTCCACCATCTCCAGGCTTCCCAGGCCCAGGTCGCGCTCCAGCGAGGAACGGAGCGTGGCGGCTTCCGCCGCGCGCAGCGATCCCAGCTCGGTGAGAAGCTCGCGCACAATCTGGAGCATCTGCTCTTCAAGCTGCGCGGCGTCGATTTGTCGGGGCGTGGTGGGCATTTCAGTAAGAAGCGATTCATTCCAGTCATCCTGAGCGGAGCGAAGGACCTGCTTATTTTGCTCTTGAGGCGAGAAAGCAGATGCTTCTCCCTCTTCGCGGGCTCAGCATGACGCAGAAGGCCTTTTCAGCGTCGGGTTATATCTTAAATGACCACTCCTTCACGGCCTCGGGCTGAATCCACCTTTCGATCCCCTCAATCTGATGATGGATCCAGTAGTTCTTCCAGTGGATCCTTTCCGGGTCCCAGGGCAGCAGCAGTTTGTCCTTTTCCGAAAGCCGCTGGTAGGCGGTCCGGATGTTTTCCGATTCAAAAATGTAGCGGTTGTGCAGGATGAACGGCAGGTACTGGTCCAGCGTCTGCTCGCGGAACCGCGCCTGCAATCCCAGGGTGCGCAGGGCGCTTTGCCAGCCCGCCAGCGACTTCCTGCCCGGCAGCCCGGCATTCTTCACCGCGCTGTGCATGCGGTCAATGATGGCCTGTGCCCGCTCGATCCGCTTTTGCAGCCTCTGCCGCCGGGCCCGCGCTTCTTCAGCCGAGATAAAACGCGCCCGCCCGCGGGAAGCGGTGATTCGCATGGGCAGTCTTCCTTTGCCATTCCGATCCGCCCTTCTGCGCGCTTCCTGCCGCAGCAGATTCACCAGCGGTCCCAGCCTGATGGGATTTACGTCCGCCGTCCCCAACTGATAAACGTTTTCAGCGCGGCCGTCCAGCAGCAGGGCCCCCACCGCCAGGATCGCCGCCGCCACCAGGTCCACGGGAACCACTTCCAGCGGGGTGTTGCGCCGCACGGGCCAGTGCTTCAGGCCGCTCATGGCCATCAGCACCAGCGGGGCCGCGGTCCTTCCGCCTTCAATCCAGCCGGGAAAAGGAAACCGCAGAGCGCTTTCCACAATGGCCGGGCGCACGATGGACCAGCCCAGGCCCTTCTCCCTGGCAATCAACTGCTCGCCCAGGCTTTTGGAATAGGTATAGGTGTTGACCCACCCCCAATGTTCCGCCCGCCCCCTGCCCAGCGCCACCAGTTTCTGCGCCGTTTCCCTGGAGCGCGCCTGCGACCTTGTTGTTTCTTCGCCGCCTTCGGATTCCGTGATCAGCCGGACCTGCTCGCGGCAGTAGGCGAGTTCCTCAAGAACGTCGAAGGCATTGTCGCCGGGGCCTTTGCGGTGCGGGTAGAAGCCCCGGATGGGCTCCGTTTCTTCAATCAGGCCGTTGGCCTCGCCGGAAACAAAGCAGGTGGAAACGTGCAGCAGCCGGGCGTCCGCGTGTTTGGCCAGGGCGATGGCGCTCTCCACACCGTCCACATTTGCATGGAGCGATTCATCAACCGGAGGAAAAAATTCAACTTTTCCAGCACAATTGATGATCAGCTTCACGCGGCCGGCAATTGTGTCCAGCGCCTGCTTGTCGAGCCCGCAGTCGGGCCGGCTGAGTTCACCGGGCCAGACGCTGACCCTTTCCCGGACGAATTTTTCACCCCGCGTTGCAATCAGTGCGGCTATCACGGGTGAGTCCATGATCTCGGCCTTGAAGCGTTCTTCCGCGGAAAGATCCCGGCCCGGCCGCAGCAACACATGGAGATGTTTCAGGTCCGGATAGCGATCCAGCAACATGGCCAGGATCACTTTGCCCAGGAACCCGTTGCCCCCGGTCAGGAGGGTTTCGTTTTCCCGAAACATTCGCCCGGCATCCGTCAATTGTGACTGTTGTGCCATTGGCAGGCAGGGACTTACACACATTTCAAGCCCTCGAGGGC
>JAJYJL010000427.1:0-463 GCA_021789565.1 Acidobacteriota bacterium | reverse complement strand
GAATCGCTTCATGTTATCGACCGCTCAAAGCTGCTGTCAAGACTGGGCTACGGGCGTGGCGGAGTTCCTGGAGGGTTCTTCCGCCGGGGGGACCTCTTGCGCCTCAGCTTCCATCCGCCGGGCCTCCCGGTAGGTGTGGATGACGCGGTGAATTACGGTCAGGTTCGAGAGCACAACAATCAGCCACAGCACCGGCGCCATGCGATTAAAAAGCGCCCCGATAATGATCAGAACCACGCGCTCGGGCCGCTCCAGAAAGCCCACCTTGCAGGACGGAATCAGGTTTTCCGCCCGCGCCCTCGAATAGCTGGTCATCACGGAGCCAATCATAGCCAGTGCCACCACCACCACGTACATAAAACGGTTGATCCGGCCGTAATAGACCAGCAGGCCGACCAGCAGAAAGAGGTCGGAATAGCGGTCCAGCACCGAGTCAAAAAAACCACCGAAAGGCGTCACCCGG
>JAJYJL010000426.1 GCA_021789565.1 Acidobacteriota bacterium | reverse complement strand
GGCCTGCAACGGTTGCCAACGTCCGGGAGCAGATCGAAAAGGGGAACCCGCAGGGCAAGCCCATGCCCATGCCTCCTTTCGCGGGCAAGCTCTCAGCGTCAGACATGAACAACCTGATCGCCTACCTGAAGACTCTCTGACGCGCGCGGTCGTTCAGGCTTGCGTTCGCGGGATCGCCGCGTAGAAGCACGATGTCGCAGGGCCTGATGAATGCCGGAGAGTTGATGTGGGGGTTCGAGCAGTTTCAGACTACTCTCCAGGAATTAGGTGGGGCGCGAGACGCAGACGCTTTTGCTCTGCATGGTGGGAGGGGCGGCTCGAGTGCAAATCAAGGCATTTTACCTGTTTGTCGCCATTAATGTAGTGGTGGTGGGAGTGTTCGTGTGGGTTGCGCTAAGTACCCGGCACGAATGCGAGCCCAGACCGCGATCTGTCAGTCGCCTGCGGGGGTTGTTTTTCGGGATTTTGACCGGGGGGCTGATTCTGGCCTTTGTATTGATGTTCCCACGCATGCCCTATCCTAAGGGCGCTCAGAAGCCCGATCGGGTTGTTTACGTAGTGGGAATGCAATTCTCGTGGGGCCTTTCAAGTCAACCCATCAAGAACGCAGATGAGTGGCAGGAGGCGACTTACGCCCCTCCTATTAGGATTCCGGTGGGTTCTCTCGTGGAATTCCGGGTAACGAGTTTCGACGTAAACCATGGGTTCGGTGTCTACTCATCTGCGGGGCACTTGCTCGGCGAAGTACAGGCGATGCCAGGATATGTCAATGATCTGCAAATGCGTTTTTCAAAACCTGGAACCTACTGGGTCTTCTGCCTCGAACTTTGTGGTATGGGTCACCACCGCATGCGGGGCGAGTTCGAAGTAGTTCCGAGGCAGTCAAATTCTGCGGCTACTGCCGCGACCACTACGGAAGCACATGTCGGATACTGATCCCCGATTGCCGCAGCAAGAGATTGAGCGGCGGCCGGAAAACTCTTCAACGGTTTTCGAAGCCAGCCTGCAAGATCCGAAGACCTTTCAAAAGCTGCAGGAAGTTACTCTGTTCTGGATGGTCATTGCGAGTTTGCTGTTCCTTACCTTCAGTCTGGACGGATACTTCCTGCGCATGTACCAATCGAAGTTTTTCCCAACCATGCGACCCGAATGGTTTTACGCCGTGCTGACGCTCCACGGAGTCGGTATGGTCGGCTTGTGGTTTGTTGCTGGAATGGCTGCGGTGAGCTATCTGCTGGCCCGGTATGTTCGTCCTCCATTGTGGGCGTCGTGGCTGGCACTCAGTGGAACCCTGATCGGCTTTGCGTTGCTGGTTGTAGCAACAACGGACGGGCTGTTTGGAACTGGTTGGTATTTTCTCTATCCACTGCCGTTTTATTCGCAGGGCACCTGGCCTGCTTGGGCCACGGGGTGCTTTTTTGCATCTCTGGTGACACTTTGCAGCGTCTGGCTTGTCTGGTCGCTCGCCACGATCGCAGCGATACTGAGGCGTTATCCACTTCGCGTCTCCCTCTGCTGGCATTACTTGTGGGGGCATCCAGGCAAACAGGAGCCGGAAGTTCCCCCGATTGTGCTGATTACCATCGTGGCCCTTATCTCCGGGGTGGTCGGCTTTTTGGATGCGTTTGTTGTTTTCGCTTTTTACCTTGTCCAATGGCAAGTGAAAGGTTTCGTCGCCAACGCCCTGTTGATGAAGAACCTGACGTTCTTCTTTGGCCATATGAGCGTGCACGCCACAATGTATTGCGGCGTGGCGGTTGTCTATGAACTGCTCCCCACTTTCAGCAACCGTTCACGGAATATGAACCGAATCATTGCTCTGGCCTGGAATTCTGTTCTGGTTATGGTGCTGGTCGGGTACTTTCACCACCTTTACATGGATTTTGTTCAACCTCGGATGCTCCAGATCATGGGGCAGATGATGTCTTACTTCAGCGCCGTGCCTGCGGCAGTGGTCTCCATCTTCGACGGTCTCCTGGTAGTTTATGGATCGCGGATGCGTTGGACGATCGCATCAGTCTTTATGTTCCTGGGACTGATGGGCTGGGCCGTGGGAGGGGTGGGCGCGGTGATTGATTCCACGATTTCCGTCAATTCCATCTTTCACAACACGCTCTGGGTGCCTGCGCACTTCCACACCTATTATCTGATGGGCGTGGTGCTAATGATATTGGGTTTTGCAAGCCATCTGGGCGTTGAGTTGAGCGGCATTAAGGACAGCCGCATCGTACGGCGGGTTATCGTAACCCTTTTTATCATCGGGGGGTATGGATTTGTCATGATGTTCTTCTGGGCCGGGGCCCACTCGATTCCCCGCCGCTATGCCGCCTATCCCCAAGAGCTTGCATGGGGAACTCATGACGCGCGGGTAAGCGTTGTCTTTATCGGAGTGTTTGTTTTGGGCCTCTTGCTCTATCTCTGGGAAACTGGCAGACGTTACCTGAAAATAATTTGGGGGCAGTTCGGGAAAAGGCAAATAGGCCAATTCAGATCGTGAATTGGGTTTGGAAAATTTCCGCGTCTGACCTCACTGAAGACCCTAAGTTTCGCGGCCGGCCATTGAGATCGTTTTCTCTGGTCTGGCTGATCTGGGGACTGTGGACCGCGGGAGTGGCTTTGCGCTGGTGGGTCGGCGTTGAAGGAACCACCTGGCGGTCCGGATTGCCCGCCTCTGCTGTTCTGGAGCTTGCGGCTTTCGTGGTGACGCAAAGGGTCCTGGTTTTTAATAGCGCGGAAAAGAAAAGCAAGAAGCCGGTAGACCTGGGCTCGTGGCTGGGCATCTGGGGATTTGTATCCTTGGGCGTGGCGCTGATTCTGAACCTGGGCCTTTCCACCTGGCTTGCGCTGGAGGGCCGCTCGCCGGTGTTTCCGCCGGAGTGGGACCACACTTTTCTGATCCTGATGGTATGGGGATTTGCCGTAGTGACGGCGTGGGGTTTCAGCACAAGATTTGTTACGGTTTTTCTCGGCCTCAGCCCTCCTCATCATCAGGCGGCCAGACAATTCGGCATGGGCATTGTCGCCCTTCTGGTATTGGCCCTCGCACGCCAGTTCTTCCTCGCCGACCTGCTGATCCTGGCGCTTTCGATCTACGCAATCCGGGCTCTGCGCATTTTTCACCGGCCAGCGCGGCCCGCCAAGCTCGCAGGAGTCTACCGGCATTACCCGACCTTTATTCGCCTTGCCTACGCGTGGCTTGTAGCAGCAGCGATGTTGGGTGTTGCCGCTGACCTTGTGCCAAGCGCAGCGGGCTTGGGCGGCGCCTCCCGCCATGCCGTGACGGTGGGTTTTATCGCCCTGCTGATTCTTGCGCTCGGCCCACGAATGCTGCCTTCGTTTCTCAACGGCCGGGAACTCTACAGCACGCGATGGATGGCAGCAAGCCTCTGGCTGTTGAGCGCCGGCTGCCTGTTGAGGGTTTCAAGCGAAGCGGTCGCCTATTCGATTGGTGGAAGCGCCTGGAACCTGCTGCCGGTCTCGGCGTATCTCGAATTCGCGGGCGTCCTTGCTTTCGTCATCAATCTGGCGGCGACGCTGCTGCAGCCGCTCCCTGCCTGGTTTGCGGCCCAGGGCATCAGCGACCGGTTGCCCCTTTACTGGTACGTTACAAGCTTTCCAAAAACCAGGCCGGTGCTCATCCGGGCCGGCCTGAAGACACTTTCAATGGCGAAAAAAGCGCCGTATTCTCTGAGTCTGGCGGAGGCGGCAGCGGCAGACCACGCAGACTTGAATCATCTCATCAACGAATTGAACGCATTCTTCCAAAAGCGTCAGCCACGACGCGTGGGAAGATAAGCATTGCGGCGCGGCGACTTTCGCCGTGATTCCGGGGCGCTTAATTTCACAAGAGAAACGCCATGAGAATCCTTGCTCTCGTCATCGCTGTTTATACGCCGGTGATGCTCCTGATCCATGTGTCAACCGGAAGGATCCTCAGGGCGTGGAATGAGCAGCCTGATTCCCGGATCAGCCGGTGGTTCACGCCGCGTCGCGCCTTGCGAGTGGAAGGAGTGTTCTGGCTGCTGGCGCTGGCGGCCTGGCCTCTGTGGCAGCCGTTGGTCTGGAAGGTTCTGGTCGTCATATTTGCGTTGGTCCACCTGGGGATCTGGGGCGCAGACGAGTTCACCCCCAACAGAGAGAAGGGCCCGGCCTTTACAGCATCCCCGACGGTGAAACGAATCATCGTCATCTTCGACTCGGCAGAGGCCTTTGTCCTTGCTGCCCTGGGAGTTGTCACAGTGTTGTACCTGATTCACTCCGGGTAAGCCGGCCACCCGCCCGCGGAGGACTTTTGAAAAGTCGTCAGCGAACGCCGAGAGGCAAGGGAGCCTTTAAGAGACTGGCTCGTTGCGTCTTCGCAAGCGGGCAGCGACTAACAACGCTTTCTTGTCGTGGACCTCTTCCTTACGAAAAACCCACGGTCAGAACACCACTCACCGTGGCTACCCGCCATCACTTTTTCTCTAATCGGTTTCATGTACAGTCCAACCAATAAATTCCCTATCCCGGGAATTCTTATGACTTATTGTGACCGGAGTCACAGCATCCTCCGCAGCCATTGACATAGAAGGTAGCAATTCGCTTTCTGCGTCTTGCGTTTGCAGCAGACTGCGGGTGCGCAATCGCCGGGCAACCGGGGGAGCGATTGCGCGGAGGGAAACGGCAACCCCGCCAAGGAGAAGAGCATGGAAGAAACGGCTTATGGGCTTGTGCCCATCCGGCATACTTTTATTCATGAAAAAGGCATCTTCCGTTTCAGCCTGCTGAGCGGAACGCTGATTTTTCTGGCACTGACGGGTCTCGCCATCTGGCTGCTGCCCTTCAGCGTGCCCATCCAGGTCTCGGTGCTGGCGCATACTGTGCTGGGCCTTGCCATCGTGATACCTCTCACGTTGTGGCAGTTGAGCCACTGGCTGGCTACGCGCAAGGTGCGGCGTTCTTTTCGGAAGTTCTGCGCTTACACCGGGTTCTGGTCGATGGCGGTGGTGACCGTTTCGGGGCTGGTCCTCACCTGGCAGGCGATGTTCGGACTTTTTACCGGCCACTTCTGGGGCCAGTTGCACTTGTGGAGCGGTATTGCGGCCCTGCCGTTCCTTGGGTATCACGTCTGGCCGCATGCCAGGAAAGCGGGAGGGAACCTGCGCAACGGCCTGAACGTGCCGGGCAATTCGGGCCAGGCCCCCCTGCCTGATTTCGGGCCTGGACGCCGCCACATGTGGCTGGCCAGCGGCCTGACTCTGATTGCCCTGGGGGCGGTTGTCGGCGTCCTCGCGGTTGTTTACCAGGCCTACGCGCCGGACTTCAGCCATTACGCGCTGCCAACCGATTACAAGATGCCCTACGGCAAGGACCCTTTTGCACCCAGCATGGCGAAGACGGTGAGCGGCGGGCCGGTGGCGCCGGAGCTGCTCGCGGGGTCGAAATCGTGCGGGGCAGCGGGCTGCCATACTGGAATTTATCAGGAGTGGAGAGCGAGCGCGCATCGCTGGGCCTCCGAAGATAAATTCTTCCAGGCCATCCAGGGCGCGATGATTAAGGAGGCCGGAGCGCCCGCCACGCGCTACTGCGCCGGCTGCCACGATCCCGTCTCGCTGCTCTCGGCGTATAAAAATGCGAGCACCAGCATCGAGGCTCCGGGCTTCAAGGAAGGGGATTCCTGCATTGCCTGTCACTCGATGCGGCGCGTGGACGTGCAGGGGAACGGGAATTACGTCTGGGGGCCTCCCAGGCCATACCTGTTTGAATATGCGGGCGCGGGACGCGCGTCGTCCATCACGCATTTTTTGATTCGTGCCTATCCCCGGCAGCATGACGAGGACTACGATCTGGCGCTCGACAAGAACCCCGCCTCCTGCGCCTCCTGCCACAAGCAGTTCATTGACAAACAGATTAACCACATCGGCTGGGTGCAGCTCCAGAACCAGTACGACGACTGGAAACATGGAAAATGGAATACAGATCCCAATCCTGCTCACCGGCTCCGTTGCCAGCAGTGCCACATGTACTATCAGCAGGCGCCCAGCGCAGCGTTGGCCGACCCCTACGACTTGAAAGCCGGCCTCGGCCTCAAGCACCGCAATCACTGGTTTGCCGCCGCCAATCAGGTGATGCCTGAAACTATTCATTCGCCTGACGCCGCCGGGCAGACCGAACGGGTCATCAAATGGTTGAAGGGGGAAAAATATATTCCGGAGATTGCCAACATCTGGCCAAAGGGCCCGGTGATTCCCATCAAGATCGCCGCGCCTGCATCGGCCCGTCCGGGCTCGCCTGTAGAGTTCCGCGTCGTTCTCTCGAACAACAAGGCCGGGCACAGTTTCCCCACCGGTCCGCTCGATCTCATCCGCGCCTGGGTCGAAGTGAAGGTCAGCGACTCCTCGGGGCGCGTCATCTTCCATTCCGGCGAGCTCACGGCGCAAGGCCACACCGAGCCGGGCACCTTCGTCCTGAAAGCTGTCGGGGTCAACCCGCAGGGCCAGGAAATCATCCGCCACGACCTTTGGCATTACGTCGGCGCCAAGTGGAAACGGGCGATCTTCCCCGGCTATTCGGACATGTATGAATACAAGTTCAACCTGCCGCGCAACGCTCGAACCCCGCTGACCATCACGGCGTGGTTGCGTTACCGCAAGGCGAACCAGTACTTTATGGACTTTTCATTCCCCGGACAGCACCTTTCGACTCCCATCACCGACCTCTCTTCGGACCGCGTGGAAGTGCAGTTGGCGGGCCGCAGACAAGCCGGCGCTGCAGCCGGGCGGAGCAAAGTGAGTGCGCTGGCTCCGTTGCCCAAACCAGGGACGGGCCGATGACGCGCCGGGAAATGCTCCTGTCAGGCGCCGGCGCTCTTGCGGCATTCGCCACGGCCTGTTCACGCTCAAAGCAGAATTCAAAGCCGCAGGTGTTTGACAGCGCGGCCCGGAACCTGCCGGCGGACCATCCGGCGATCGTTTTCACCGACGTAACGCAACAAGCCGGAATTGATTTTGTC
>JAJYJL010000425.1 GCA_021789565.1 Acidobacteriota bacterium | reverse complement strand
CGAGCCAAACCTCTTGCTCCTCCCAGTCCCGCAGCCGTCGCCAGCACGTGGCAGGTGACGGAAACTCCTCGGGCAAATCCTGCCAGCGAGCCCCGCTGCACAGCATCCACAAAATGCCTTCCAGCACTTTGCGGTCAGGGGCCGGAGGCCGGCCACCGCGCGGTCGCGGCGGTCGCTGGGGGAGCAAGGGCCGGATCTTTTCCCACTGGGCGTCGGTCAGCAACCGACCGTATCGCGCCATCGGCCCTCCCTCTGGCGCTGTTGACGCTCGCGATCCTCCTCCACAGGAAAATAACTACCCGAAATCCAACCCTTTGTACAGGGTTTTGAAATGGCTTCTAGATCTTAACTGGCCTTGCGACGAAATATGGCCTATCCGCAAGGACGTGTGCATCGACTTTTCAGGCTAAGCGGATCGAGTTGCTTCTATTCAGAAATTAGTCTTTCGATGTCATCAGAGAGTTGATCAATTCCCTGGATGCAGCGAGCAACAACGCATCTCGGGACTTGCTATATTGCTGCATTTAGTAGCGCTGAAAGGGGATTTACTCTGGTTTGGATATGAAAGGTAAAGTCCTCAGATGGCTGATGATTCTGGGTTGTTTGATTGTCGCCACTTCAACCCTGGTCTCTGCTGCCGGTAAACATGGTCGGATTAGGGACATCACCAAGGCAACTCTTGAGAATAACTGTCAGAAACTGAAAGCTGATGTCCGCACGTTGGGCGTGTCAGATCCACGCTTGGAAGCTAGCCTTGAAACCCTGGGACTCTGTGAAGCACAACTGGGCGATCTACGCGGGGCCGCGAGTACCTTCGAGCGTTTGGTAGGTCTCGATCCCAACTTGTGGCAGGCGTGGAACAATCTGGGAGGGAGTTATGTGGCCCTGGGGCGGCCTTCCGAAGCGTTGGATGCATTCCGACACGCAGCGGAACTGAAACCCTCGAACCCCTCTGTTCTCTTCGGCCTCGGCAAAGCCCTGACCATTCTCAGCCGGAATTCTCAAGCTTATCGAGTGGTCGACCGTGCATATCAACTCCAGCCGACCGACCCGCAAATCAAGAACCTGAGACAAACGCTCGCCAGGACCTTAGCGGAGCAAGCTGAAGCTTCGGTCAACGAGCACAGGTATAAAGAAGCAAGAACGCTTCTACTTGAAGTGGCCGACGTCTTTCGAAATTCGGCATCATGGAATGATTTGATCGGGTTTTCGGAGCTCAAGTTAGGAGATGCGAAACCGGCACTGAATCACTTGCAACAGGCGGTTAGTCTTGATCCCGACAACGAAGACTATTTATTGGATCTGGGTGAGTGTTTCTTGATCTTCAAGGCGTACCATGCTGCACAAACTACGTTTGAAGCGGGAACGAGCAGATTTTCCGGGTCGCCCGCCATGGTCTTGGCGCTCGGGCTAACGGCGGAGTTCGAAGGGCGACACCACTACGCAATTTCCATACTAGGGAAACTGATTCGTTCGAATCCGAACTTTATCCCCGCTTACGCAGTTCTCGGAACGGCGTTAGAGAACGCCCGTGATTGGCAAGGCATGGTGGATTTGGGAAAGAAACTGGAAGTGCTTGAGCCTTCTGATGGGAGAGGGGAGTACCTGGTGGGCGCTGGCTTGTTTATGATGGCAGGCGGCAATCCCGACACGGTAGCGAAAGCTCAAATTGCTCTTCAAAGGAGCGTGAGACTAGATCCAAATTTCCCGCGCGCTCATTTCTTGCTAGCAAAGGTATTCGAGTCACAAGGAAAAGACCGGGAAACCATAGCTCAGTTAAGAGAGACACTACTATTAGACCCCAACGACGCTGAAGCTCACTACGTTCTGGGCATGGCTTATGCCCGCGTCGGACAAACGAAACTTGCAAAGGAGGAGCTGCAGAGACATCGAAGGATTGAAATGGAAAGGAATGATACATCACGAAGACTTGTAGTTTTGGAATCTGTGAATGGCAAGGCAACTAAGCGTAGACCTACGGGCGTTGCCCTCGACCAAAAAAAGCGATAGTCGGAGCAAACGACCATGTAGAACTTGAGATCATCTCCGATTATGTCTGTGGTCTAGGCGAGAATCGCCCTCTGGCTGCCTCACCGTCAGGTCCAGAAACGCCATGGCCAAGGATGCGTCGGCCTCTTGGCAGTCCAGCAGCGACGGTGCCGTGTGCGATAGTTGTTCAGTGAATTTCATGAAGAATTGTTTCTGTCCCAGTGCGGTCCGGGTGTGCCGGCGGCACTCAAGCTGGCGGAACGAACCTTCACGTTGTCTGAGTTTCTGGAGAAAGAGACCAAAGGTTTTCGTCAGCCAAGGCTAAATCGGAAAGCGTTGGTACAGGGCCACTGTCACCACAAGGCGATCATTGGACTGAAGGAAGAGAAGGCGGTAATGGATAAGTTGGGACTGGACTACCGGATACTGGAATCGGGGTGCTGCGGTATGGCTGGCTCATTCGGTTTCGAGAAGGAGACATTCGACGTCTCAATCGCCTGCGCAGAACGGGTTCTATTACCAGAAGTGCGCAAGGCTGACGATGCTACATTGATCTTAGCGAACGGTTTTAGCTGCCGGGAACAAATCGGACAACAGACAACCCAACGGACGCTGCACTTGGTGGAGGTTCTCCAGTTGGCAATGCGGGAGTGCTCCAAGGGCCCCGGACTAGGCGCCCCGTGAATAGTGAACAAGGCCGAGTCAAAGGACCGCTGCGGACTCTTATTCATAGGTGACACATCCTCCATGGTGCAGGCTGTGGAGCTTCCGGTTCCAGACGCTGACGTTTGCGCTTGCTGCGCTTATCAATAGGCGCGTCATTTGACATTCTGGGGCAGACCGATACCGCTTGTGGCAGCATCCGTACAGTTGAGGGTCGGCTCCGTGGCTTCAAACACCTTGTGGGAGGATTTGGGCAAAGATGAAAACACCATGGGTTGTGATCCTACTGGGCGTGCCGGGATCAGGCAAAGGCACACAGGCGCGTGCTCTAGCCAGAACACTAGCTGTTCCCCAGATCTCGACCGGGGAAATGCTCCGAGAGGCGGTTCAGGCGAAGACCGCTCTAGGGCGGCTCGCGGAAGAAAAGATGCGCGCAGGGGGTCTGGTAGCCGACGACATCATGTGCAGGATAGTGAGCGATCGCTTAGATCGGCCAGATTGTCGTTTCGGAGTGGTCTTGGATGGTTTTCCACGAACAGTTGAGCAAGCCCTATTTCTGAATGACTTTCTCCAGAAGCGCGAGTCGTGGAAACCAGTCGTCATTCATATCTGCATTGATCAAGACTTGTTGGTAAAGCGCACGGTGGGTCGTCGTACCTGCCCGGTTTGTAGTGAGGTTTATAACATCTACTTCAAGCCTCCGAAAACTGATGGAACATGCGACAAGGACGGGGCGATACTGACTTGCCGCGTGGATGACAATGAATTGACAGTTCGCCAGCGGGCAAGAGCCTACGCGGAGCAAACGCAGCCTTTGATCGGCCTCTATAGTTCAATGGATGTTCTCCACAACGCTAACGGGAACCTGGAAGCGGAAGCAGTGTCTGCCCAGATTTATCTTGCGTTGGGGAAATCACGTCAGGATAAAGCTCCAGTCCTTGATGAGCGGACGGAATAATCCTCCAAAGCGATAAGTCTCCGGATTTCGTCACAGCGAGACCGGTTCGTCGGGAAGTCGGAGAAAACATGCGGAGTTTATTCGTTAAGCCTCGACGTTAAGCTCTGGTCAAGAACGCGCATCCAATCAGGGGAAGCTCCCGGCGCCATCGACAGCGGGAAGAAAGCTGCGCAACTCGACCGGACTTCGCACAAGCTTGGCGTATTCGACATTCCGGTGGGTCCTTCCCGTAGGGGCGTCGGTGCGACGCGCCCCTTAGTGGGAAGTGGGCACGACTACGAGGGCGGTACAGAGCGGCACAATCTATCGTTGATCTCAACTCAGTCCACGCAGGGAGTTGTTCCGGAGCACGGAGGCTATGGAGGTGAAAATGCAATTGGCGTCCGAGTTTTTGCGGGCCGTGGAAGAAGCTGCTATCGCTTCAGCGCGTACCATGGGCCGCGGCGATCGGCATCTTTCCGACCAGGCAGCAGTCGAGGGGATGCGCCGTGTTCTGAACACACTGCCTGTAGCGGGCACCGTGGTTATCGGTGAAGGTGAGCGCGACCAAGCTCCCATGCTCTACATTGGCGAGGAAGTTGGACTGAAAAAAGAGCACGCCGATGCGGTGTGCGAGATTGATATCGCCGTGGATCCGCTCGAAGGAACGAACCTTTGCGCGGTGGGCGGCCCGGGCGCGATTACGGTCCTGGCCGCTTCCGAGCGGGGAGGCTTGCTGCACGCGCCCGACTGCTACATGGAGAAGCTCATCGTCGGGCCGTCGGTGCGGGGCGCGGTAGACCTCGACATGCCGGTGCGCGACAATCTGCGTGCCATAGCCGGGCGGCTGGAGCGGGATGTAGCCGACTTGGTCGTCGTTGTGCTCGACAGACCGCGACACCAAGAACTGATTAGCGAAATCCGCGAGGCTGGCGCTCGAATCCAGCTAATTCCGGACGGCGACCTTTCGGCAGGCATCGCGGCTGCGGTTGTGGGGACAGGCGTCCATGCTGTGATGGGCATCGGAGGCGCTCCCGAGGGAGTTCTAACAGCCGCAGCCTTGCGTTGCCTGAACGGCGAAATCCTAGCACGACTCGTTCCGAAGGATGAAGCCCAGACGGACCGTGTCCGCTCAATGGGTATCAAAGACCCGAAAGAAATCTTTACAACGCTTACCCTTGCTCCTGGTAACCAGATCATCTTCGCTGCTACTGGGGTTACAGACGGGAGCCTGCTGAAGGGCGTACGCTTCTTTGGCGAAGGGGTACGCACTCATTCGCTCGTGATGACTTTGGACCCCCACCGTGTGCGGTTTGTGGACACGGTCCACCTATCCAACAGCCCAGAGGCAAAGGTGAGGTTCTCCTGATGCTTTCGCTCAAAGCATTCGCGTCGGTATGCCTCGGTCGTAATTTACGAAGGCAGGGTTTGGGCTTGGCTTACGAACCAGGCCCGACTGCTATGCGCCGCGGCGGGTTTCCTCGTCAATATCGACTACGATCTCGCGGATCAAAATCCACACAATCCGCTGCTTCAATCGCATGTCCGTGGAGGGAGCATTCCACACCGCCGGAAGATCCTGCGCCAAACTCAGCAGGACTTCCTTGGGCGGGATCGTAATGGCCTGCGGATCACTCGCCAGCGTTTGCAGCTTTTTCTCCACGTCGCTTACCTTCTGCAAAGCCGCATTCCAGCGCGCTTCCAGTTCCGCCGCCACCAGCCGCTGCTCCGGGTCGACCGCCTCATAGCGGCGCCAGCCGGGGCTCGTAGCGCGCCTGCTCCAGTTCCATCTCGGCTGCGCGCCGGCGCGCTTCCCGTTGCACCCTCATCGGCTCAGCCGCTTCCAGCGCGGCCTCGACCGCGTTGCCCCCGATGGCTTCCAGCACTTCCTGCGCGACCGCTTGGTCCGGCCGCCACGCCCCAAAGGAAATACACCAATCCTCCCCGCGACTCATCTGCGCGCCCCGGCACCGATAACGCCCTTTTCGATCGTGGCCGGTGTACTCCACGTTGAGCATCCGTCCGTACCGACGACAGCGCAACAGGCCGGTCAGCAGCACGCGCCCGCCCCGGCCCACCTTCGGCCCCATGCGCGATTTCATGTGCGTGTTGGCCGCGATCATTGCTTGGTTCCTTTCATATTGTTCCCAAGAAATGTACCCAGGATGGTGGTCCCGAATCAAGACGGTCCATTCCGAAAGCGGCTTCGAGTGCCCTTCAGTTTTTCGCGCTCGCCCGTCGATGATCCGAGTCCGCGTTTCCCTCCGGCCGAACGCGTAGGCTCCCGCATAGAGAGGATTTGTCAGAATGCCGAGAATTCGGCCATATACGGCCAGCTTCCTAATTAACTGCTGCTCGCCCTCGTTCTGAACCAAAACGGGCAGCAGCGAGATATTCTCCCGGTGAAACCACAACTGTACTTGCCGCACGCTTCCGAGTTCAGTCATCTTGCGGAATGTCAGATGGAGGGCTTGGTGGATGCGAAGGTCCGGTTCCATCTCGATCTTCCCGTTCGGCATCCAACGGAAACCCAAGGGCAGAGGGAACCGCAATTCTGCTCGGCGGGCTTTCTGGCGAATCGCCTCCAGCGACCTCTGCCGCAATAGACTCAGTTCAAACTCCGCCATGGACCCCGTCATGCCGAGCAACAAACGATCATTGGTGAGGGTGGGGTCATAGTAATACTAGGTTAAGTTCTACGAGGTGTCCGTGAACTCCGTAAGGCACCACGCACAACGTCCAGTGAGTCTAATTCCCTTGGGAGTTCCCCCGGCTCTGCCGGGGTGGCAGTAGAAGTTTGACATTTCCGGCAGTTCGTTTTCTCCGAGCCGTTGAGGGGTGCGATGGATGAAATCGTGCCTCATGATGAGTCGGTTTTGGTTTTGATCGGTTGCGATCAGGCCCCTTTGAGGGGCCAGCAACCGTAAAGCCTCCGGCTCTGCCGGAGGATCATTACGTGTGCCGAGCATGTTCGACAACTTGGGGGTGGAAATCCCCTTCACAACCTGATGGAGGTGAAGTGATAGCGAAGCGCAACGGCGTCGTCGTGAGGCGGGGTCGGAAAGAAGCGTGGAGCAAACGTGCGAGCCGATGAATAAGAAGCGGATGTGAGGCATACGGCGCTGGGCGAGCGGGCCTATGACCGCGAAGCCCATATCCATCAAAGGCACTGGTTGTAAATCCGCCGGTTGCGCGCGGAAGGCGGTCGAACTTACCTCGGGAGATATGCCGTTTGTCTCGTAATCGGGACTGAGGGTCGAGCGATCGATCCTAACCGGGCGGCAGAAGTCGGCAGCGGGTAAAGTGTAAGCGTCAAGCCAGGCGCATAGACCCCGATCCGTTGATAAGGGGCCGGTGGTCTGCGCTTGGTCGTGGCTGCGCGTGGTGACAACCCGCAATGACGGCCTGCGGAGCCCGG